>CALNBU010000451.1 GCA_937875615.1 uncultured Archangium sp. | reverse complement strand
CTTCGGCCGGCAAGCACGACAGCTTTATTGACGGCCTGGTGCAGGGCGAGCCCACCGACGAAGAGAAGCTCGACGCCATGGTGGGCACGCTCGAGAAGCGGCTCCGGGTCGAGACCGGCCAGCAGACCGTGAACATCTCCGTCGACTGGCCGGACCCGCAGGCCGCGTACCTCATCGTGGAGACCGCGCAGCAGAACTTCCTCGAGACGCGGCACGTCGCCGAGATGACCGCCATCAGCGAGGCGCTGTCGATCCTCGAGAGCCACGCGGCGGAAGAACAGAAGAACGTAGAGGACGCCCTTCGCGAGCTGGAGCGCGTGCGCGAGCTGCGCCGCAAGGGCGGCACCCCGCAGCAACCGAACCGGCCGACGGTCGAGAACACCGTGACCCCGGTGGCGCCGGCGCCGACCAACGCGCCCCCCGCGGCCAACGAGCAGGAGCTGGCGCAGCTCAAGTTCCTCCTCAACTCCAAGCGCCGCGCGCTCGCCGACCTGGAGGACTTCCGCAGCCGGCGCGTGCAGGAGCTCACCGCCCAGCTGGCCGAGCAGCGCGTGCAGTACGCGGAGCAGCACCCCGTGGTGCTGGACACCATCCAGCGCATCGACGCGCTGAAGAAGGACTCCCCGCAGATGACGCAGGTGAAGGGCGACATCGACCACCTCCTCGAGGAGTACACGCGCAAGGGAGGCAGAGATCCGGACTCGCTGGTGGAGCCCTCGCGCTCGCGGAACCAGCCCCGCCGAGCCACGCAGCAGGCGGAGCTGTCGAACTCCGAGCTCGCCGATGACCCGGTGGTGGAGTTCACCCGCAACAACCTGCGCGTGGTCTCCGCCAAGTACGAGGAGCTGTTGATGCGCATCGACGGCGCCCGCATCGAGCAGGACACCGCGCGCGCCGCCTTCAAGTACCGCTACAGCGTGGTGCGCCCGGCCACCGTGCCGCGCAAGCCGGTCAGCCCCAACGCCGGGCTGCTGCTGGTCGCCGCGGCGCTGGCGGCCGCCGTGGTGGGCCTCTTCATCGGCGCGCTGCGCGACTGGTCCTCGGGCAACCTCGTCGAGTCCTGGCAGGTGGAGCGCTCGCTCGACCTCAAGGTGCTCAGCAGGATCAAACCATGAGCGCGTTGGCCGGCTGGGCCCTGCTGCTGCTGGCGCTGCCGGTGCTGGCCGGGGGTCTGTACCTCGCGCTGCTCTCCCTGCTCTCGGTCCCGCCCAGAGCGCCGACCGCTTCGCGCCTGCAGACGCTGCGCTTCACCTTCGTGGTGCCGGCCCACAACGAAGCCCTGGGCATCGCCACCACCGTCAAGAACCTGCTGGCCGTCAACTACCCCGAGGCGCTCCGGCGCGTCCTGGTGGTGGCCGACAACTGCCAGGACGACACCGCGGCGCGCGCGAGAGAGGCCGGCGCCGAGGTGCTGGAGCGCCAGAACGCGGAGCAGCGCGGTAAAGGTTACGCCCTCGCCTTCGCCTTCGAGCAGGTGCTGGCCGAGGCGCGCACCGACGCGGTGGTGGTGGTCGACGCCGACACCGTGGTGACGCCGAACCTGCTCGACGCCTGCGCCGCCCGCCTGCAGCAGGGCGCGGTGGCGGTGCAGGCCCACTACGGCGTGCAGAACCCCAACGCCTCGTGGCGCACCCGGCTGATGCGCATCGCGCTGGCCATGTTCCACCAGGTGCGCTCCATCGGCCGCGAGCGGTTGGGGGTGTCGGCGGGGCTCCGCGGCAACGGCATGTGCTTCCGCACCTCGCTGCTCGCCGAGGTGCCCCACGACGCCTTCTCGCTGGTGGAAGACCTGGAGTACGGAATCCGCCTGGGCCGCGCGGGGCACCGGGTCGCCTACGCCTGGGAGGCCGACGTGCTGGGCGAGATGGTCTCGGGCGAGCAGGCCTCCCGCTCGCAGCGCGCGCGCTGGGAGAACGGCCGCGCGGAGATGGTGCGCCGGTTCGGCTGGCCGCTGCTGCGCGAGGCGCTGGCCCGCCGCAGCCTGCTCCTCTTCGACCTCGCCATGGACGTGCTGGTGCCGCCGCTCTCGCGGTTGGTGTTGGCGGCGCTGGCCGGGCTGGGCGCCTCGCTGGCGCTCGCCTCCTTCACGGGCCACGGCGCCATGGCAGCGGCGCTCTTCGGCGCCGCGCTGTGGGGCGTGGGCCTCTACGTCTTCGCCGGCTGGCTGCACTCCCGCACCGGGCTCCGCGGGCTGCTCGACCTCGCCTTCGCGCCCGGCTACGTGGCCTGGAAACTGACCCTCAAGCTCAAGCAGCGCGGCGCGCAGAAGCCCACCGACTGGGTGCGCACCACGCGTGAAGGAGAGACCCGCCCATGAACACCAGGACCCAGGCCGGCTCGAAGCTGTACCAGCAGCTCCTCACCTGCGGACGCGGCGAGTGGAACTCGCTCACCGTGGTGCCGGCGTCCCCCACCGAGTCCAGCGCGGAGGTCGCCGCCGCGCTGGTGACGGTGTGCGAGCTGGTGCGCGGCCAGCTCTCGCGCCTCTTTCCTCTCGAAGGGAAGGAGCTGCGCGCGGTGTCCCTGGCGCTGGTCGACATCAGCCAGCACGTCGACTCCGGCGGCGTGGCCATCGTCTCCGTCGACTCGGTGCTGGCGAAGCAGACCGGCGTCCCCGTCGCCATCGCCACCGACGCCGCGCTGCTGGTGGTGCACCTCGGCGTCACCCGCGTCGAAGACGCCAAGCGCACCGTGGAGCTGGTGGGCGCGAAGAAGTTCATCGGCGCGGTGGTCATCGAGCCGTAGGCTCACGCGCGGCGACGCCCTCGGACCCGGAAGTCGAGCGCGCGCTATCCCCCCCGCCAGCTCTTCTGCGGAGCGCTCACCGTTGACGGGGAAGCGCGGCAGCACCGCCCCCGGGCGACGCTCTTCGAGGCGGTAGGGCCGGGCCTCGGTGGTCCACAGCTCGAAGTCGCCCAGGCGCCGCAGCATCTCCACGTGCCGGGCGCCGAAGTGATGCACCGGCGTGCCGTAGGGGAACGCGAACTGCTGCACCGGGCCGAACAGCCGCTCGAAGCGGGCGGTGGAGCCCTGGTAGTCGGCCCACACCACCGCGTCGTCGGTGCGCTCGGCGCTGAGGTGCAGGTCGGTGTGGTTGCCGAGGCGGACGTTGTCGAACTCCAGCAGCGCGCGCGCCTCGTCCACCGTGGACAGCTGGTACGCCGGGAGCGGCGACAGGGCGCGCAGCTCCGGTCGGTCGTTCTCGCCCTCCACGTCCACCGGCGCGCGGGTCAGCGCCTCGGCCTCTTCAAACGGTCGCCCCGCCTTCATCGCCTCCTCCGCGAGGTCCCACCGGAACCCGGCCCGCGACTCCAACTTCGCCGGGCACACGAAGAAGGTGAACTCCACCTGGGGAAAGGCCCGCGCGCGGCTGCGGATGTACGCCGCGGAGTCCGCGTAGCCGTCGTCGAAGGTCACCGAGAGCCACCGCGCGGCGCGCCGCGGGCGGCTCGCCACCAGCAGCTCGAGCAGCCGGTCGAGCGAGGCCGGCGGCATGTTGAGGCCCGGCTGCCAGTCGGTGGCGCGGCGCTCCGGCAACATCCGGTGGAGGCAGAGCGAGACGCCCAGCCCATCGAGCGCGCCCCGCAGCGCGGCCCTCAACGCCAGCCGGGGCAGTCGGGCGCCGACGCGGTGCGCGAGCTCATCGGGTGACCATCTCCTCACGCGGCGCACGTAGCACGATATAGGGGCCCGGTGCCGCAGCGCCTCCACATCGGAAGAGTTCCCGTCGACGTCGTCGACTCGCAGCAGGCCCTCGCCGAGGTGGCGCGGCTGGTCGAAGCCAGGCAAGGCGGCTTCGTCTTCACCCCCAACGTCGACCACGTGGTGAACGTCGAGGACGACGAGGCCTTCGCCCACGCGTACACCCAGGCCGACCTCTCGGTGGCCGACGGCATGCCGCTGGTGTGGGCCTCGCGGCTGCTGGGGACCCCGCTGCCCGAGCGCGTCGCCGGCTCCGATCTGGTGGGGCCGCTGCTGGAGCTGGCGGGCCAGCGCGGGTGGCGCGTGTACTTCCTCGGTGCGGGGCCCGGCGTCGCCGAGAAGGCCGCGCGCGTGGCGCGGGCGCGCTGGAACACCCAGGTGGTGGGCGTCGACGCCCCCATGGTGAACCTCCGCGACGAGGCGCAGCTCGACGGCATCGCGCGCCAGCTCGCCGACGCGAAGCCAGACCTGGTGCTGATGGCCTTCGGCGCGCCCAAGCAGGAGCTGCTCATCGCCCGCATCGCCGGACAGGTGAAGCCGGCGGTGCTGCTGGGCGTGGGCGCGAGCCTCGACTTCATCGCCGGCACCGTGAAGCGGGCGCCGGCCTTCATGCGCAAGACGGGCTTCGAGTGGCTGTACCGCCTCTCCCAGGAGCCGGGGCGACTCTGGAAGCGCTACCTCGTCAATGATCCGAAGTTCGCGCTGATTTTGCTTCGTACATGGAATGAACGACGAACCGCTCGGGATCGAGCTTCTTGATGGGGACGGCCGGCACCCCGGCCACCACCGTGTACGGCGGCACGTCCTTCGTCACCACCGAGCCCGCGCCCACCACCGAGGCGCGCCCGATGCGCACGCCGGGGAGCACGCTGGCCTTGGCGCCAATCCACACGTCGTTCTCGAGCACCACCGGCTGCGACTCCGGGCGCTTGTCCCGGTCGTAGAGCTCGTGGAACGCGGAGTCGACCACCATCACATAGGGGCCGAGGCGACAGCGATGGCCGATGGAGATGGACCTGGTGCAGCCGATGGACACGCCGTAGTTCAACATGCACGACCAGCCGATCTCCAGCCGGGCGCCGACCTCGGTGGCGAGCTCCACCGGCACGTTCACGCTGCGCACCAGGCTGTGCGCCCCGATGCTCATGAAGCCGAGGTTCTCGATGCGCGGCTCCCCGATGGCCCGGACCCCCGAGCCGACCGCGTCGACGTCGCGCAGGTAGTAGCGCGTCGCGGCGAGGGCGACGAGGTAGTTGCTGCTCTTCCTGACGAGGCGTGAGGGCGACTCTCCCTGAGCGAGGTCCCGTTGGAGCTTCGCCCAGGTTCTCTTCACCAGCTCACGCATCGGCACCTCATCGAGCAACGAAGCACTGCGACTCATCCATCATGGCGGGCATCCCGACGCCCGACTCGAAGCCGAGATTGTCCCACTCGCGCTCATCGGCGTAGGGCGCGTTCTCCAGGTAGTACCGCTGGCCGGTGCGATCGTTGTAGTCGCGGCTGAACTCCAACCGCTCCGCCGCCGAGTGGTACAGCACCTGGCCCCAGGCCACCGCGGCCTCGGCCATGGTGAGCCGCTGGTCCCCGAAGTCGTTGCACAGCCGCTGTTCGCCGTTGACGTACAGCACCAGGCGATCGCGCCGCACGTACGCGTCGAAGCGCACGCGGTGACCGACGGTGAGCTCGTCCGCCAGGATCTGCTTCAGGAAGTTCCCGTCTTTGTCCTGCGTGGCGAACCAGCTCGGCGTGGCCGCGTAGCTCGGGTACTGCGCGGGGCTGAGGTTGTGGACGCCCGAGCGATCCGGCGCGCCGGCCTGGTTGATCATCACCCGGATGTCCGCCTCGCTCCGGCTCCAGGGGCCGATCTCGAAGGGCGAGCCGTCGCGGGGAAAGAACTGCAGGCAGTTCCAGTTCTCGGCCGACACGTTCTTGCCGTCGTCCTGGTAGAAGAACGAGGTCTGCACGAGGTTCCCGGCGAAGCGGCCCTCGGCGTCGAAGGTCTCGCCGGCCGTCTCCGCGCCGCAGAGCCCCACCCACCAGTAGCGGCGGCTGGTGGCGTTCGACGCCACCTCCCAGGTGAGGTGCAGGTAGTCGGCGTCGCTCAGCGCCGCCGGCTTCCGGGGCACCAGCACCACCGACGAGAAGACGTCCTGGAACCAGTCGGGCAGGGTGACGTGCAACACGCCGCGCTCCTCCGAGAGCTGCGCCCGCTCCAGGTCGTCGTTGTAGATGAAGGCCTCCCAGCTCGCGTTCCCGAAGCGCCGACCCTGCGTGTAGGTGCGGCCGTGCCCGGAGACGCGCCCCTCGAAGGCCCACGCGCCGCCGGTGCCGTCGAAGTCTTCGAAGAAGTCGCGGGTGAGCGGCGCGCCGCGACCCGAGGGCGTCACCCGGACCCAGGTCCGCGCCAACACCCGCGGCGGCGTGGTGGGGCCCGGTTGGGCCAGCTGCGCGCCGGGGCCATGCCCGTTGAAGATGAGGCTCCCGAAGCGGCCGCGGATCTCCTCCGCGGTGAAGAACGAGAAGCGGATGCGATCTTCCTCGGGCACCTCGTCGATGGTGACCTCGAGGTCCTCATGCACCGGCGCCAGGTGGCCCTGGAACGGACACGGCGCGTCGATGGCCTCCACCACCAGCGCGGTGGGCTCGGCGAGGTCCGTCACCTCGACCAACTGCATCAGCTCGCGCGTGCCGCTGAAGCGATCATTGCGCTGTCGGTAGCCGGCGCAGTGCACCACCGTCCCGTCGACCTGCGCGCCGCCGTTGACGTCGGTGACGCGCGCGCCGGCCGGCAGCCGGTACACCCGGTAGTCCACCGCGCCCTCCACCACCGGCAGCACCAACACCGCGCTGTCGCGGTTGGGCACCGCCTGCACGCCCGACAGCTCCGCGGCCTCCGGACCAGTCCAGGTCGCGCCATCTTCGCTGGTGGGGGTGGTGGGGTGCTCCAGCACCTCGACGACCACCGCGCCGGGCAGCTCCGGCGGCGGACTGGTCTTGGGCGGCTTCATGGGCCCGCCGCCGTCGCGGCCCAGCTCCCCGACAAGTCCCACACAACCGCTCGCAAGCACTGCCAGTGCGACGAGCATTTGGCTATGTCCCGACGTGATGAACCCCCACATACGGCACGGTCGTAACATCGGGACATTCTTCACGGCAATGCTGTGTGCATGTGTGCCCGAAGACTGCCCGCTGGTGCCGGGGCTGACCGCGGCCCAGTGCGAGGTCGTCCGCGCCATGGAGCTCCCCGCCGCGCTCCCGCCGGCCCGGGGCAACGCGAAGGCCGACGACGTGGAGACCGCCTGGTTCGGCTTCAAGCTCTTCTTCGACGCCCGCCTGTCGGGGAACCAGGAGGTGCGCTGCGCCACCTGCCACATCCCCGAGCGCGCCTTCGACGACGGGCGCCCCACCTCGGTGGGGCTGGCCCCCGTCACCCGCAACAGCCCCTCCACCTATCTCTCGGCGTGGCAACACTGGCAGATGTGGGATGGCCGGGCCGACTCGCTCTGGTCGCAGCCGCTGCTGGCGCTGGAGGACCCCCGGGAAATGAACTTCTCCCGGTTGGAGCTGGCGCACCTCATGGCGCGCAGCTTCGCGCAGCCCTACGAGGCCAGCTTCGGTCCCCTGCCCGACACCCTCTCCAGCTGGCCGCCGGCGGGACGGCCCGGCGACGCGGCCTTCGATGGGCTCGCCGAGGCCGACCGGCACGAGGTCAACCGCATCGCCGCCAACGTGGGCAAGGCCCTGGAGGCGTACCTGCGGAAGGCGGCGCACGGGCGCGGCCGCTTCGACGACTTCCTCGCCGGCGACGCCGCGCAGCTGAGCGCCGAGGAGCAGCGGGGCCTCCGGGCGTTCTTCGAGGCCGGCTGCGACGCCTGCCACCGGGGACCGCGCCTGAGCGACGACGGCTTCTACGACGTCGGCGTGCAGCCCGCAGAGGGGCAGGCGCCCGAGCGGGGCCGCGCGGCGGCGCTGGAGATGCTCGCGACCTCTCCCTTCTCGTCCGCCGGGCCGTTCTTCGACGGCGAGCCTGGTTCGGTGCCCGCCCCCGTCGCCGCCGACGAGAACGCCTGGAAGACGCCGTCGCTGCGCAACGTGCGGCGCACCGCGCCCTACGGGCACAACGGCACGCACGCCACGCTGGAGTCCATCGTCGAGCTCCACACCCCGGCCGGCGCACTCGACGACGAAGCGCGCGCCGCGTTGCTGGCGTTCCTCCGCGCGCTCGACTGCGCAGACCCGCCGTCGCCCTGGAACAACTGGCCTGATCGCTGAGGCCACGATTTGCTATAGACGCGGCCCATGACCTTCTCACGCGCGGTGTTGGAGTTCGATCGGTCGGCTGAAGTCTCGCGGATTGGCGCCTGGATGAAGCAGGAGGTCATGGGCACGCTGAAGAAGCGCGGCGTGGTGGTCGGAATCTCCGGAGGCATCGACAGCTCGGTGTGCGCCGCCCTGGCGGTGAAGGCCCTGGGCCCCGAGCGGGTGTTCGGCGTGTTCATGCCCGAGAAGCACTCCTCCGACGAATCGCTGGAGCTGGGCCAGGAGCTCGCCGCCTCGCTCGGCATCACCGCGCTCACCGAGAACATCGCCGCCACGCTCGAGGGCGCCGGGTGCTACCTCCGGCAAGAAGAGGCCATCCGCACGGTGTTCCCCGACTACGGGCCGGGTTGGAAGTCGAAGATCACCCTGCCCTCGCTCCTCGAGGCCGAGCGCCTCAACGTCTTCCAGCTCACGGTGCAGTCGCCCGACGGCGCGCAGCAGAGCTCGCGCATGCCGCTGCCCGCCTACCTGCAGATCGTCGCCGCCACCAACTTCAAGCAGCGCGTGCGCAAGATGGTCGAGTACTACCACGCCGACCGCCTCAACTACGCGGTGGTGGGTACGCCCAACCGCCTCGAGTACGACCAGGGCTTCTTCGTGAAGCAGGGCGACGGCGCGGCCGACATCAAGCCCATCGCGCACCTCTACAAGACGCAGGTGTACGCGCTGGCCGAGACGCTGGGCGTGCCGAAGAGCATCCGCAGCCGGCCCCCCACCACCGACACCTACTCGTTGCCGCAGACGCAGGAGGAGTTCTACTTCGCCCTGCCCTACGACCGCATGGACCTCTGCCTCTACGGCGTCAACCACGAGGTGCCCGCGAGCGAGGTGGCGCCGGTGGTCGACCTGACCCCCGAGCAGGTCGAGCGCGTGTACAAGGACATCGCCGCGAAGCGCCGCGCCACGCGCTACGGGCACCTGCCGCCGATTCTCATCGAGCCCGTCTTCAACAAGACCTTCTCCATGTAACGCCGCACCTCGGGGGCCCCTCACTCGTGTCAACGCCACTCGCGCCGCCGCTGCATCGCGCCGCTACGCCACTTCTCCACGACTTCCTCGAGCACACGGCCGCCCGGTTGCCCGACAAGGTGGCGCTGGTGTGCAAGGGCGCCCGGGTGACCTACGCCCAGCTCGACGAGCGCGCCAACGCGCTGGCGCACACCCTGGTGGAGGTCGGCGTCGCGCGGGGAGACCGGGTGGTGATCTTCGCCGACAACTCGGTGGAGAGCGTCATCTCGTTCTGGGCGGTGCTGAAGGCCAACGCCATCGTCAGCGTGGTGAACCCGCTGACCCGCCACGACAAGCTGGCGTACTACCTCAACGACTGCCGCGCGAAGGTGCTCATCACCGACATGCACCTGAGCGGCGTGTTCAACCAGAGCGCCCCGGCCTGCCCACACCTGGCGTGCACCATCGTGTCGGGCAACCTCGACGAGGCGAAGCTCCCGCACGTGAAGCAGCCCAGGCGCTTCGACGACGCGGCGGCCCGGCGCGGCCTCGGTCCGCCGGCCCGGCGCTGCCTCGACATCGACCTCGCGGCCATCATCTACACCTCGGGGAGCACCGGTGACCCCAAGGGCGTGATGCTCACGCATCACAACATGACCACCGCGGCGACCTCCATCTCCACCTGCCTCGAGCTGCAGGAGCGCGACGTGGTGCTGAGCGTGCTGCCGCTGGCCTTCAACTACGGGCTGTACCAGCTCATCATGAGCGTCCGGGCGGGCGCGCGGCTGGTGCTGGAGCGCTCCTTCGCCTTCCCCGCGCAGGTGCTCAAGGTGATGGTGGAGGAGCAGGTGACGGGCTTCCCCGGGGTGCCCACCATCTTCGCGGTGCTGGCGGAGATGGCCAGCCTGCGCGACTTCGACCTCTCCTCCGTTCGCTTCGTGACCAACACCGCGGCGGCGCTCCCGCTCAAGCACATCACCATGCTGCGCGAGCGCTTCCCCGCCGCGCGCATCTACTCGATGTACGGCCTGACCGAGTGCAAGCGCTGCACGTACCTCCCCCCCGCAGACCTCGAGCGCAAGCCGACCTCGGTGGGCATCGCCATCCCCGACACCGAGCTGTGGTTGATCGACGAAGACGGCAACCAGGTGGGGCCCGGCGTGGTGGGCCAGCTGGTCATCCGCGGCGCCACCGTGATGAAGGGCTACTGGGAGAAGCCCGAGGCCACCGCCGAGAAGCTGAAGCCGGGGCCGGTGCCCGGCGAGCGGGTGCTCCACACCGGCGACCTTTGCCGCCTCGACGAAGAGGGCTACCTCTACTTCGTGGCCCGCATGGACGACATCATCAAGTCCCGCGGAGAGAAGGTCGCGCCCAAGGAGGTCGAGACGGCGCTGATGAACATCAGCGGCGTGAAGGAGGCCGCGGTCATCGGCGTGCCCGACGAGCTCCTGGGGCAGGCGGTGAAGGCCTTCGTGGTGCTGGAGGCCGGCGCCTCGCTCACCGACCGCGACCTCATGAAGGAGTGCCAGAAGCGCCTCGAGAGCTTCATGGTGCCGAAGCTGGTGCAGTTCCTCACCGAGCTCCCGAAGACCTCCACCGGCAAGATCACCAAGGCGGGGCTGGCGTGAGCGCGCAGCCCCGACCTCCTTCACTGCACCAACCACCCGGCGGCCTCGTCGCCAAGAGCACCTGAAAAAAGGAACCCCATGTCAGCCGACCTCAAAGAGAAGCTCCGCGCGTTCATCATCTCCAACTTCTACGTGTCCGACCCCGCGAGCCTGGACGACGGCGCGTCGCTGCTCGACGCGGGCATCGTCGACTCCACCGGCGTGCTGGAGATCATCACCTTCATCGAGACCGAGTTCGGCGTCAGCGTGGAAGACGCGGAGATGGTCCCCGAGAACCTCGACGCGGTGAACAACCTCGTCGCCTTCGTCACCAGGAAGAAGAAAGGCTGAAGTGCCGTGTGTGGCATCGCCGGCATCCTCTGCCTGACGCCTGACGCGCCGTCGCCGACCCGCGAGTCGTTGGCGCGGATGGCGGGCGCGCTCGAGCACCGGGGACCCGACGAGTTCGGCGTGTACCGCGACCGCCGCGCGGGGCTGGCGCACAGCCGCCTCTCCATCATCGACCTCGCGACGGGTCAGCAGCCGATGGCCAACGCCGACGGCTCGCTGTGGCTCAGCTTCAACGGGGAGATCTTCAACTACGTCGAGCTCCGCGCGGAGCTGGAGACGCTCGGCCACCGCTTCCGGACGAAGTCCGACACCGAGGTCATCCTCCACGCGTGGGAGGCCTGGGGCGACGCCGCCTTCGAGAAGATGAACGGCCAGTGGGCCGTGGCCCTGTGGGACTCGAAGACCGGGACCCTCGTGCTCTCCCGCGACCGCCTCGGCGTGCGCCCGCTCTACTTCGTCGAGCACCGCGGCCGACTGGTGTTCGCCAGCGAGGTCAAGGCGCTGTTCGCCGGAGCGCCCGACCTCCCCCGGGAGCTGGACCCCCGGGGCCTCGACGAGACCTTCACCTTCTGGACCGTGGTGCCACCGCAGACCATGTTCCGCGGCGTGCAAGAGCTGGAGCCCGGACACCTGCGCGTGTGGCGGCAGGGCGCCCCGGTGCGCGACGTCGCCTTCTGGCAGCCCCGGTACCCGGTGGGCGACGCGCATCGCTTCGCGGGCAGCCTCGAAGACGCCACCGCCGCGCTGCACCACGCGCTGGAGGAGGCCACCCGGCTGCGCATGGTCCGCGCCGAGGTCCCGGTGGGCAGCTACCTCTCGGGCGGCCTCGACAGCTCGGTGGTGGCGGCGCTGGCGGCGCGCGCGAAGCCCTCGGGCTTCAAGACCTTCTCACTGCGCTTCGCTGACGCCGAGTACGACGAGACGCCCTACCAGCGGGCGATGGTGGAGCGCCTGGGCACCGAGCACTCCGAGGTGCTGGTGCACCGCCAGGACATCGCCGAGGTCTTCCCCGACGTCATCCGCTTCACCGAGCGCCCCGTGCTCCGCACCGCGCCGGCGCCGCTGTTCCTGCTCTCGCGGCTGGTGCACCGGTCGGGCATCAAGGTGGTGCTGACGGGTGAAGGGTCGGACGAGATGTTCCTCGGCTACGACCTCTTCAAGGAGACGAAGGTGCGTCAGTTCTGGGCGCGCCAGCCGGGCTCGAAGTACCGGCCGCTGCTGTTGCGCCGGCTGTATCCGACGCTGTCGGTGAGCCAGCAGAACGTGGAGCTGCTGCGCGAGTTCTTCGGCACGGGGTTGGAGACGCCGGACGCGCTGGGGTTCTCGCACCTGGTGCGGTGGGGCAACAAGGTGGTGCTGACCGGCGAGGGCAGCGACGAGCTGCTCGCCGGCTACGATCTCTTCCGCGAAGCGAAGGTGCGCCGCTTCTGGGCCACCAACCCCGGTTCGACCTGGCGCCCGAAGCTGCTGGAGCGGCTCTACCCCTACCTCGCGCGCTCGCCCGTCTCGCAGCAGGCGCTCACCCGGGCGTTCTTCGGCCGCGGGCTGGAGCGGGCCCGGGCCCCGGGCTTCAGCCACGAGCCGCGCTGGCACGGCACCGCCGCCCTCAAGCGCCTCTTCAGCGCCGAGCTCCGCGCGGAGCTGGGCGGCCGCGACGCGGTGAAGGCGCTGCTGAGCGACCTGCCCGGGGACTTCGCGCGCTGGCCCTTCCTGGCGCAGGACCAGTACCTCGAGGCGCGCACGCTGCTCTCCGGCTACCTGCTCTCGAGCCAGGGCGACCGCATGCTGATGGGCAACAGCGTGGAGGGGCGCTTCCCCTTCCTCGACCGGGAGGTCATCGCGCTGGCCAACTCGCTGCCGCCCGCCTTCAAGCTCAAGGTCCTCGACGAGAAGCACGTGCTCAAGCGCGTGGCGCGGGAGCTGGTGACCCCCGAGATCCTCTCGCGCCCCAAGCAGCCCTACCGCGCCCCCGACGCCTTCTCCTTCGTAGGCGCGCAGCGGCCCGCCTGGGTCGACGAGGTGATGAGCGAGACCGCGCTGCGCGACGCCGGCCTCTTCGACGCGAAGGCCGCCGCCCAGCTGTGGGCCAAGTGCCTGGCGCGCAAAGACGACAGCCAGTTCTCCAACTCCGACAACATGGCGGTGGTGGGCGTGTTGTCCGCGCAGCTGCTGCACCGGCAACTGGTGCGCGCGGCGCCCGGCACCTGGCAGCCACCGCTGAAGACCCTCGTCGAGAACGACGCCACCTGAAAGGCAACCCCAAGACCCATGACTGCACCCCACGTCACCGTCCGCCGCGATGAAGCGCTCCCCAAGCTCGCCTGGTACGCCACCGTCGACCGCCAGCAGAACACCGTCGACCTCGAGGTCGGCCGCTTCGTGGAGGTCGACCCCGCGAAGAACCCGAAGTGGGTCGTCGCCGGCTTCTGGGATGGTGACTTCAAGAAGGGCGAGTTCCACAAGTCGGAGCACGTCTTCGGCAGCGGCCTGCGCATCGACGGCGACGAGGTGGTGCTGGTGCCCGCGCACTCCACCGTGGACCGCTGCGTGTACGCGCGCGACGGGCACGTCTGGCACCTCTCGAACAGCCTGGTGGTGCTGCTGGGCCGCCTCGGCGCGCGCCTCGACCCCGAGCGGGACCACCGCCTGTGGGGCGAGAGCATGGCGCTGGGGGTGAACAACTACATCCGCCAGTTCTCGCTGGTGCACCCGCGGCTCTCGCAGGGTTGGCAGCTCATCTGGGAGGCGCTGCACATCGGCGCCGACGGCCAGGCGTCGTTCCGCTTCCACGACCAGCCCCACACCTTCACCAACTTCGCCGACTACCACGGGCAGTTCACCGGCGCGTTGACGCGCCTCTGGAGCAACGCCACCGACGCCCGGCGCGCCCGGCCCATGCGCGCGGTGAGCAGCGCCAGTCGCGGCTACGACTCGGGCACGGTGCTGGCGTGCGTGGCGCCCATCGTCGGCGAGGGGCTCCTCAGCTGGACCGCCGAGAAGTCGAACACCCGCGTGCCCAGGGTGATGCAGAAGCTGCTGAAGACCAACCTGTCCGACGACGACGGCTCCGAGATCGCCCGGAAGCTGGGCGCGACGCCCCGCTACCTCGACCTCGACTTCACGAAGCTGCCGGAGGAGCTCGAGGCGTGGTGTTGGGCCACCGGGCAAATCTCACCGGAGCTGGCCTTCGCCTCGCTGCTGCAGGAGGCCGACGCGCACGACGTGCCCACCATCTTCTTCGCGGGCCACGCCGGCGACGGCGTCTGGGAGCGCGGGCTCTCTGCGCTGATGCAGTCGGGGCAGGTCATCCGTGGGGCGCAGAGCGGCTACGCCCTCATCGAGGCGCGCAACCGCTACGGCGTGGTGGAGTGCAGCGCGCCCTACCTCTTCGCCCGCAGCGTCTCCGCCATCCACGAGGTGTCGGCGGCCGAGGAGATGAAGCCCTGGCAGCTCGACACCGGCTACGACCGGCCCATCTGCCGGCGCATCCTCGAGGAGCGCGGCGTGCCGCGCGAGGCCTTCGGCTGGGGAAAGAAGGCGGTGGCCATGGACCTCGAGTCGCCGCAGGGCGCCGCGCTGCGCGAGCGCTTCTTTCACGCCTCCAGCTGGTCGGCGCTGAGCGAGCGCATCTACCGCGGCGTCAACCTGGGCCTGTACGTCGGCTACCGCAGCCAGGCCTTCGTGAAGTACCGCGGAGACCGCGCGCGCATCATCTGGAGCGGCCGCCCCGACGGGAAACGCCTGCTCTCCCGCGTGAAGGACCTGCAGCGCGCGACCTTCCTGATGACCACCGGGATGCTGGCCGACCGCTACGCCTCCAGCGGCCGCTGACTCTTCACCACCGCGTCTTCGGCGCCGACCTCCCGCAGCACGTGGAGGCGGCCATCGAGCACCAGCACCTCCGCCGGTGAGGGGTGCGAGAGGAAGCCCAGCGAGCTGGCGCTGTACCCGTAGGCGCCGCTGTACAGCACGCCCAGCAGGTCTCCGCGCCGCGGCGGCACCAACGTCAACTTCGCGCCGAACTGGTCGAGCGGCGTGCAGCACGGGCCCACCACTGTCGCGGTGAGGTCCGCGCTGGCGCGCAGGTTGCTGACGTTGGCCATGGGGTACGCCTTGCGGAAGACCTGCCCGAAGTTGCCCGTCGCGGTGATGTGGTGATTCATGCCGCCGTCGGTGACCACGTAGCGCGTGCCGCGGCTCTCCTTCACGTCGACCACCCGGGTGACGTACAGGCCAGCGGTGGCCACCAGGTAGCGACCGAGCTCCACGATGAGGTGCGCGTCCTTCAGCTTCGGAGAGGCCTTCACCCGCGCGGCGATGCGCGGCCCGAAGGCGCGCCCCAGCGCCGCGAGGTCGAACTCCGGCTGGCCGTCGAAGTAGGGCACCCCGAAGCCGCCGCCGAGGTCGATCTTCCGCACCGAGACGCCGAGGTCGGCCAGCGCCTCGGCCAGCGCCAGCACGTGCTCCCAGTTGGTGATGATGGCCTCGATGTCGACCATCTGGCTGCCCACGTAGACATGCAGCCCGGCGAGGTCGACGGCGTCGGGCGCGGCCTGCGCCAGCTTCACCGCCTGCGCCATCAGCTCCTCGTCGAGGCCGAACTGCGTGGGGCCTCCGCCCATGCGCATCTGCGCGCCGTGCACCTGCTCCCGGGGGTTGATGCGCAGGCACACCGTCTGGCGACGGCCCTGCCGCCGCGCGGTGGCGATGACGCGCTCCAGCTCGCCGAGCGACTCCACGTTGATGGCGCCGATGCCCCAGCGCACGGCCTCGTCGAGCTCCCGGTCGGTCTTGCCCGGTCCCGCGAACAGCACCCGCTCCGGGGAGAAGCCGGCGGCCTGCGAGACCCGGAGCTCGCCGATGCTGGCCAGCTCCGCGCCCACGCCCGCGCGCTGCAACACCTGGCACAGGCCCACCGAGGGGTTGGCCTTGATGGAGAAGTAGAGCTCCGTGTCGGCGCCCAACGCCTCGCGCAGCGCGCGCACCTGCTGCAGCACCACCTCGCCCCGGTAGAGGAAGTACGGCGTGCCCACCTGCTCGGCGATGGCGCTCACGCGGTGGCCTTCGACCACCAGCTCGTCGCCGCTCACATCTCCCAGCCGCTGCAGCAGCGGCGTGGCCCGGTCACTTCGAGGAGGCGTACTCATTGCGCAGATGGCTCCGGTCGATTTTCCCGTTGGGGTTCTTCGGCATCTCGGGGAGGAAGTGGAAGTCTTGAGGGACGAGGTGCGCGGGCGCCACCTGGGCCACGGCGGCGCGCAGCTGTGCGGCGGTCACCGTCGCCCCGGGCTTGAGGGAACACACCACCACGATGCGCTGGCCCAGCAGGTCGTCCTTCCGGCCGAAGGCCGCGCACTCGTGCACGAAGCCGGTGCCGTGCATGAGCTCCTCGACCTCCAGCGGGCTGACCCGGTACCCCTGGGTCTTGATCTGCTCGTCGCGGCGGCCCTCGTAATAGAGGAAGCCGTCGGCGTCGCGGCGCACCAGGTCGCCCGAGTACACCACCAGGTCCCGGCCCAACGTCTCCGGCGGCGCGAAGGGGTTGGGCTTGTAGACCGCGTTGGTCTTCTCCGCGTCGCCCCAGTAGCCGAGCGCCACCGTCGGGCCGCGATGAATCAGCTCGCCCACCTCGTCGGCCGCGGTCTCGGTGCCGTCGGAGCGCACCACCCAGACGTCGGTGTCGGGGATGGCCTTGCCGATGCACGCCGGGCCCCGGTGCACCTCCGCCGGGTCGAGGAAGGTCGACCGGAAGGCCTCCGTCAACCCGTACATGAGGAAGATGCGGGTGTGCACCAGCAGCGCCCGGAGCTCCTCGAGGTGCGGCCCGGGCACCATGCCGCCGGTGTTGGAGATGTAGCGGAGCTTCGTCAGCGGCTCCCGCGCGAGGCTCTTCCGGTTCTGCAGCAGCAGGGCCCACACCCCGGGCACCCCGGCCACGCCGGTGATCTCGTGCGCGCGGAGGCTCTTGAGGATCTCGCCCGGCAGCAGCGAGCGCTGCACCACCAGCGTGCCGCCCACGCGCAGCATGCAGGTGAACTGGTTCATGCCCACGTCGAAGTTGAGCGGCAGCACCGACAACAGGCGGTCTTCGGCGGTGTTCTCGAGGTAGGTGGAGACGATCTGCGCGCCCACCACGATGTTGTGGTGCGTGAGCATGATGCCCTTGGGCATGCCGGTGGAGCCCGAGGTGTAGATGATGGTGCCGAGGTCCTCCTCGCGGGCCACGGTCACCGGCGGCGCCTCGGCGCCCTGCGCCAACACCGGCTCCAGCCGCAGCGTGCTGGCGGCCGAAGGCGCGGCCTCGCACCCCTCGCCCCGCACGAAGGCGCAGGCGTAGGGCGGCACCGGCTCGTCGCGAAGGAAGGCCGCCTCACCGATGAGCATGCGCACCTGGCAGTTGCGCATGATGTGGCTGACCTGCGCCGACTTCAGCTGCGGGTTCAGGTTCACGTACACGCCGCCGGCGTGCACCACCGCGGTCATCGAGACCAGCGCCTCCCAGCTCTTCTCGAGCCAGATGCCGACGCGGTCGCCGCGCCGCAGGCCCGCCTCGAGCAGCGCCTGCGCCAGGCGCGCCGACTGCTGCCTGAACTCGCCCCAGGTGAAGCTCCGCGCGCCGTCCACCACCGCCACCTTCGAGGGGTCGCGCGCGGCGGCGTTCTCGAGGAGGTGAAACAGCGTCCACTCAGCGTGTGCCATCGCCGCTCCTCACGCTGCCTTGGCCGCGACCAGGGCGGCGATGCTGTCGAGCGACCGGAAGTTGGTCTCGTCGACCTCCTCGGGCTCGATCTCCACGCCGTAGCGCTCGGCGATGAACGCGATGAGCTCCACCGTCTGGAGCGAGGCGAGGTGCCCGCCTTCGATCAACGGCGTGTCATCGGCGAGCTCCACGGCCTGGCCGAGGAGCTCCTTGACGATGTACTCCCTCAAGACGGGGATCACTTCAGACTTCGGGATGGGCATGGCGGGCTCCATATAGCTGCTGGTGGACGGCCCCGTGACTCTGTTCGGCATCGCCGAACTGAATGTCCCAGGGACCGGAGAGCAAGGCGGCGCGCAGGGGCTCCGCGTCGTCGGACGCGGGGCGCACGTACAGCGCCGAGCGGTGTTCGCGGCGGAGGAAGCCCAGCGACGAGAGCACCGCCTCCAGCCGGGTCGAGCCCACGGCCACCGGCGCGTAGAGGGTGTGCGCGCCGGCGCCGCGCGCGGCCCGCACCGCCCCGACCAGCAGCGAGCGCCACGTCTCTTCCGGCGCGCCGGGGCGGGCGCACAGCTCCAGCACCCAGGCGGCCTTCGGCTCCGCCGCCGAGCGCGCCGCGACCACGGTGTAGGCCTCCAGCTCGCCGGCCCCGTCGAGGAGCGCGAGCACCTCGACGTCCTGCTGCGGCGAGCCCGGCCCGTAG
>CALNBU010000450.1 GCA_937875615.1 uncultured Archangium sp. | reverse complement strand
GTCCTTCCACTCCGAGCGCCCGTTCTATCTCGGCGCGGCCGCCGGCTACTCCAACGTCATCGGCCTGGGTCCCGAGCAGGTGGTGATGGCGCCGGGCTACTTCGATCTCGAGGCGCAGCTCACCTTCACCTGGCGCTGGTTCCGCTTCTTCGTCAATGGCTACAACCTGCTCAACGCGGGCGATCACAACTGGAACCCGAGACCTCCGCGCGGGGTCATCGGCGGCGTGATGGCGGAGCTGTGAAGATGCCTCGACGACTCCCGCTCCTCGCCTGCGCGCTGCTGTCGGCCTGCGCCAATGATCTCCGCGACGACTTCCCCTTCGACGGCCAGGTCAACACCGGCCCGCTGGTGACGGCGACGCGCGACGGCGAGGTGACGCACCTCTCGGTCGACGCCACCAACCGGCAGTCGCAGGTGTTCATCGACCTCGACGAGGGCCGCGAGCTGAAGGCCGAGGAGGCCTTCGAGACCAACGCCTGGGATCTCGCGGTGAAGCGCTATGAGATCGCGATCAACAGCGGCGCCAGCAACCCCGAGGGCGCGGTGGAGTTGGTGGTGCTCACCGGGACCAGCTTCGACGGGCTGACGCAGGCCCCGGCTACCGGCTACGCCGTCGACGTCAACGAGCACCTGTTCAGCACCGTGCACGAGGGCTGGTACCTCTATGACATCGGCGTGCACCGGTTGACGGCGAGGCCGCTGGTGTACGTGGTGAAAACGTCGTCTGGCGCGTACCTGAAGGTGCAGATGTTGGGCTATTACGATGCTGCCGGTACGCCGGCGGTCATCACCCTCAGGTACGCTCCCCTCACGCCGCCGTAAATGAACGCTCCCACTCCGTCCGCGCCAGCTCCCAGGGTCCGCCACCCGACCGTCGACGAGGTCGAGTTCCGGGCGCTCTACAAGAAGACCCGCTACGTGGTGGAGACCGCCGACGGGTGGTCGCTGGTCATCACCCGGTACCGCCCGGAGCCACAGTCCTTTCCGCAGCCGCTGCTGGGGGAGCCGATGCTGTTGGTTCACGGGTTCTGTCAAAACCGGCACGCCTGGACCAGCGGCGAGTTCGTCAAGAACCTCCTCTACTTCGGGCTCGACATCCACATCCTGGAGCTCCGGGGACACGGCAAGAGTTCGGTGGAGTTCCAACAGGAGCGCGCCCGGCAGACCGGCCGCAAGCTGCCCGCGGACCTCGAGTGGGACTGGGACATCGACAGCTACTTTCTCTACGATCTCCCGGCCGCGGTAGCCGGGGTGCGGCGCATCACCCGCCGCGAGCGCATCTTCTACTGCGGGCACTCCATGGGCGGGATGCTCGGCTACGGCTACGCGGGTATCCACCCGCAGCACTTCGAGGGCATCATCACCATCGGCGCGGCGGCGGAGCTGGCGAAGGACAACCTCCCGCTCAAGGCGTTGGCCCTGGCCGGGCCGGTGGTCAGCGCGGGCATCGACGCGGCGCTGGGCTCGCTCAACGTCCTCAAGGCGATGACGCCGTTCGGGAAGAAGGGCGGCGAGAAGCTGGCCTACCGCTACCTGCCGCTCGACGAGTGGCTCAAGGCGGCCAGTGACGCGCTGGGCTTCGCGGAGCAGAGCCCCATGGCCGGCCTGGTGGCCAGCCGCTTCAACTGGCTCACCCGCTGGGACCGGATGTCGATGGCCGACGTGCGCTGGTTGTTGAAGGAGGGCGGCGAGAAGGAGCCGCGCAAGGTGGTCGACCAGTTCTTTCGCTGGATCCGCGCGCAGGAGACGGTCTGCTACCGCACCGGCTACGACTTCCAGCGCGGCTTCGCCAAGATCAAGATCCCCATGGCCATCATCTTCGGCGACATGGACCCGCTCGCGTCGCTGGCGGCCACGCGCAAGGTGTACCGCGCGGCGAAGAGCGAGTACCTGTTGTGGCGCCCGGTGAAGGGCAACAGTCACATCGAGCTGACCATGGGGCACGACATCAGGCAGATCTGCTACGACATCAAGAACCTGGTCGAGTACGCGCGCACGCACCGCGATCGCGTGCCGTCGCTGCCGCGCTCCGCGGAGTGAGCGTCAGCGCAGCGCGCGGCCCAGCGGCTGCGTGGGCTCGTCGTCGTCGGCGCCCACGTGCGGGGGCTGCAGCGGCAAGGTGGGCGTCGTCAATTCGGTGCTGACGGGGGCCGGCTTCTCGGGTTGGAGCAGCTCCAGCAGGGCGGTCACGGTGGCGGCGTTCGCCACGCCGGTCACCGGCAGCCCCAGCTTCTGCTGCAGTCGCTCCACTCCCGCCTGCGTCCGTGGCCCGAACACGCCGGGACCGGATCTGAAGTCGGCGTTGGTGATGAAACGACCCGCCAACAGCTTCTGCTGCAGGGCCTGTACGCGCGCGCCGGTCATCCCGCGGGTCAGCGGCGGCAGCGGTGGCGCGGGGCGCTCGAAGCCGTCGACCGGCTGTCGCTCCCGGCCCTGGACACCGCCGGCGCCGGGGCGCAGCGGGTGCGCCCGTGACACCGAGATCTCCCGACGGGGGCTGAGGCGGACTGCGGTCAAAGCGCTCCTCTTCGTTCAGGGTGGCTGATCAACCCGATCAACCCGACGATTGTCGGCCGGCAGGCCGATCACGTCAACAGCTCGAGGATCTCCCGGGCGATGAGGGAGTCCTTGCGCACGTAGCCGTCGGCGCCCGCGGCGCGGGTGATGCGCTGCAGCTCGCCTTCTTCTTCGGCGGAGCAGAGCACCACCTGGATGCCCGCGAACAGCGAGTTGCCCTTGATGAAGCGGCAGAACTCCTCGCCGTTGACGCCGGGCATGTGCACGTCGAGCAACACCAGGTCGGGCCGGGTCTTCTTCTTGAGGATGATCCGCGTGGCGACCTCGGCGGAGTTGGCGGTCATCACCTCGTGGCCTTGTCCGGTGAGCTCCACCTCCAGCAGGCGGGCGGTGGCCTCGCTGTCGTCGACCACCAGCACCCGGCGGGGGGCGGGCGCAGCGAGCGATGGTCTCCACCGCGCTCTCCAGACCGTTGGCCTTGGCGATGTAGCCGTTGGCGCCGGCGGCCTTCGCCTTGGCCGCCAGCTCCTCTTCGGAGATGTCGGAGTAGAGGTAGAGGAGCGCCTTGAGCTGACGCTGCACCTTGAGGAACTCCACCACGTCGTCGCCGTACATCTCCGGCATGTTCACGTCGACCAGCACGAAGTCGTAGCTGTGGGCGCCGAGGCGCTCGTCCAACGTGGCCAGGTCGGAGGCGGAGTCCGCGGTCAGCCCCGCCTGCGTCAACGCAGCGGTCAGCAGCTGCACCATCATGGGACTGTCGTCGATGACCAGCACACGCGCCATGGCGCGGCGTTGTAGCACCTTTTCTTGAGCGGTTTGGTTGCGGGTTTGGCTACGCTTCGCGGCCTCCGTGGAACCGTCTTCGCTGCAGCGCGCGCTCGCCAGCGCACCAGAACGCGCCACCGCCCAGGTCGCGCGCCCTGACGAAGAGCTCTTCGTCTTTCGCATCGGCGAATCGACGCTGGGGGTGCGCTCGGAGCATGTCCGGGAGGTGACGCGCATGGGGCCGCTCACGCCGCTGCCGCGTTCGCCGTCGTTTCTGTTGGGCGTGGTGGGCCACCGCGGCGAGGTCTTCCCGCTCGTCGACCTGCTCCGCTTCCTCGCGCAGGGAGAATCGAAGCCGACCGCGCGCTCCCGGCTGTTCATCAGCGAGTCGGGCGGCCAGGTGGTGGGCTTCCTCGCCGATCAGGTGATCGGGCTGCGCCGCATCTTCCTCGAAGAGAAGCTCCCGGCGCCGGCGGGCGGCGGCGCGACGCAGGAGTTCCTCGACGGCGTGGTGCAGTCCCGGGAGCTGGGGACGTTGAGCCTGCTGCACCTGCCTCGCATCGTGCAGTCCGCGCGCCAGAAGTCGGTGGCGCGATGAGCGACGCCCCGGCGCAGGTCGACCTGGTGGTCTTCGAGGTGGCGGGCATCCGCTACGCCGCCGATCTGGGGCAGGTGCGCCGCATCGATCTCGACGAGCCCACGGAGAGCATCGGCGCGCCGCTGGGCCCGTGTGCGGTGGGGCGCCGCGCGCTCGTCTTCTCGCCCGACCCGGCGGTGGAGCGCCGCCTGGCCATCGACCAGGTGCTGGGCGTCACCCGGGTGCCGCTCAGCGCGCTGCGGCGACTGCCCAGAGCGGTCAACGCCGCCCGCTTCACCATCGGCGCATGGCTCGACGGCGAAGAGCCCGTGTTGCTGGTCGACCTCCCCTCGATGCTCCCTCTTGAACCGACCTGACCGTGAAGGAACCCATGTCCACCGAAAGCAATGAACAGGCAGCAGGGAAGAAGAAGAAGGCGAGCGGAGGGGACGGGCGCGCCCAGTTCCTCGAGACGCTGCGCGCCGCGAACTCCGGTGAGTATGCCCGTCGCGTCGAGCTCAAGGGCCTGACCGGCGAGTCGCGCGAGACCGCGCAGCTGCTCAACGAGCTGCTCAAGCGCGTGGAGGCGGAGCAGCAGATCAACGCCGAGCGCCGCAGCGAGATGCACCACCTGTTGGAGTCGGCGCACAGCGCGCTGTCGGCGCTGGTGACGCATGGAGATCTCACCACCTTCTCCTGGACGCCCATCGACGATCCGGTGGTCGACCCGCTGCTCGACGGCTTCGCCAAGGTCATCGAGACCCTGCGCACCTTCGTCCGGGAGATCAACGAGGCGGCGCTGCGGCTCTCGTCCTCGGCCAACGAGGTGCTGGCCGCCTCGACGCAGCACGAGTCGTCGTCGACCGAGCAGGCGGCGGCCATCCACGAGACCACCGCCACCATGGAGGAGCTGAAGCACGCCTCGGCGCAGATCGCCGAGAACGCGGGCGCGGTGGCGCGCGTCGCCGAAGAGACGCTCAACTCGGCGCGCTCGGGCCGCGGGGCCATCGGGGAGTTCATCGAGGCCATGCAGCAGATCCGCGCCGACGGCATCGCGGTGTCGGAGTCGATCACCAAGCTGCTCCGCCGGGTCGAGCGCATCGGCACCGTGGTGGAGGTGATCGACGAGATCGCCGACCGCTCGGACCTGCTGGCGCTCAACGCCGCGCTCGAGGGCTCCCGGGCGGGCGAGGCGGGCAAGGGCTTCTCCATCGTGGCCGCCGAGATGCGCCGACTGGCGGAGAACGTCCTCGACTCGACCAAGGAGATCAAGAACCTCATCACCGAGATCCGCGAGGCCACCGCCGCCGCCGCCAGCGCCGCGGACGCGTCTCGCGTGGCGACGGAGCAGGGCGAGCGCCTGGGCTCGGTCGCCGCCAGCGCGGTGGAGGGCATCCTCGCCGGCGTCCAGGAGACCAGCGACGCGGCGCGGGTGATCAACCTCGCCACGCAGCAGCAGCGCACCGCGACCGAGCAGGTGGTGGCCTCGATGGCGGAGATCGAAGACGTCACCCGCCAGACCACGCAGGCCAGCAAGCAGGCCACCTCCGCGGCGGCCGAGCTGACGCAGCTCGCGAGCCGGCTGTCAGACCTGATCAAGCGCTTCAAGGCCGACTGACCGACCAAGGTGGATACCGAAGCCCTCAAGAAGTCGCTGCTCACCAAGTTCGTCGAGGTGACGCAGGACCGGCTCCAGGTGATTCAGCTCGGGATCCTCGAGCTGGAGAAGCCCGACGCGGAGCGCGCGGTGGAGGCCGTGGCGCGGGAGCTGCACACCATGAAGGGCGAGGCCCGCATGTTGGGCCTCGGCGCGGTGGGGCAGCTTGCGCACGCCTGCGAAGATCTCCTCAAGGCAGAGCGCGAGAAGCGCGTCGCGACGCGCGCCGCCACCGATCTGCTCCTGCACGCCTGCGACGCCATCAGCGACCTGCTCGATGATCTCGACGCCGCGAAGGAGGGCAGCGGGGAGTCGAACGCGATGGCGGAGAAGCTGGCCGGGGTCTCCGCCATA
>CALNBU010000449.1 GCA_937875615.1 uncultured Archangium sp. | reverse complement strand
GCCGCCCCACGCGCCCGCCCAGACGCCGTAGCGGGGCGGCAGAGGCAGGGGCAGGCGGTAGGAGGCCTCCACACCCACCACCAGCGGCCCCTGCAGCGTCACCGCGGGCGCCGTCCACGAGGCCCCTACCTGCAGCCCGACGCGCCAGGAGGGCAGCACAGGCGCGCTGGTGGCCGTCTCCCTGGCCTCGCTGCGCTGCGCCCGCTGGGCCTCGCCGGCCGCGTCGGTGGTGCTCGAGGCCGACGCATCCCGTACCGCCTCAGTCACCGTCTCGCGAACCACCACCACCTGCACACCACCATCCACGGGCACCGGCACAGGCACCTCACGGGTGACGGTGCGCCACCTGGTGGCCTCGCGCGTCTCCACGACGACGCGCTCCCGCCACTCGACGCGCTCCCGCGTCACCACGCGCACCTCCACCTCGCGCTCCGTCACCACCGGAGGGTTGAAGAACTGCGCCGTAGCGGTGGCGACGACAGCAAGCAGCAGCAGCAGGACGGCCCACACAGCCCAGTCCGGGGCGTCACCGCGCAACCACTGCCGCATCCTGTAGAGAGTCGATGACACAGGCAGGCGGGCAGGAGTCGAACCTGCGCTACCGGGAGCCCGTCGCTCCTCCGCCTGCTCGAGACGCCGGGCAACTCCGCGCGACACGCGGCCCACCCGGGCAACGTCAGCCCGGCGCCCGCGGCGCGTGCCGCGTCAGGCTGGGGTGCTGCGCGCAGAGAGAGCTCGGCGACACCGCCGGCCCTGGGCCACGCTCGAGCGCCGTGTCGCAGCGGCTCGGCTCGTGGAGTCGGTGTCGCAGCGCGAGGCCGGCGATGGCCACCAGCACGACGAGAAGAAGCAGGGCCAGCAGCATCAGGACGGCTCCAGGGACACGACCAACTCCACCGCCTCGTTGCGCGCCTCAGCCTCGCGCAGCTTGGCGTACAGCCCCTGGAAGGCGGCCACGCTGCGCCCAACCGCGTCGACAGCCCGCGTCTGTCCGGGCAGGAGGCAGCCCTCGGTGTCCTCGGCCGTGTTGCCGGGATGGATGCGGATGCCGACGAAGCCGGGCACACCCTTCACGAGAGGCAGCACGCGCCCGAAGCGCGGGGAGTGGGTGCACTCCACCTCGTAGCGCCCGATGGGGATGCACGTCTTCCGCGGCACCTTCGGCTCCGGCGGCGGACGGTAGCGGTCCTCGAGGACGAAGCACTCCAGTGCGCCGTCGACGTACAACTCACCGATGGTGGACTGCAGCGTCAGCCACTTCCTCTTCAACTCCAGCTTCATTCGTCCCCCAGGCGCACCGTCACCGCCGGCAGCCGCGCGTGGGAAGGCCTGCGGCGGCGCTCCATCTCGTCAAGGCGCCTCTCCCACGCCTCGACAGCCGCGCAGGCCTTCTCCTTCGCCTCCTGCAGCGCGCGTCGGATTCTCTCGTGCGTCGCGTCTTGCTCTCGCTGCAACTGCGTCACGGCCGACGTCATGGCTGCCCCCTGGTGGCGAAGTGCAAGGCCCTGTCCAGCGTCCGAAGTCCGTCCGACTGCTTCTGCGCCAGCCCCACGACGTCCGTCAGCGTGGCCAGCGTGGCGGCGTGGCTGGCCCGCAAGTCGTCGAAGCGTGCGGTGACTGCCTTCCAGAGGGCGCCGGCCAGCGCGATGATGACGAGGCCCTCCACGACGCACACCCACGCCAGCGTCTGGGCCACGCTGCCTGAGTGCAGCCCGTCGGCCACCTCCTTGGGCGTCAGCGACTGCGCCGAGGCGGCGCCGGCGGCGAGGCAGAGGGCAAGGCAGGCGGCGCGCATCTCCCGCAAGACTGCGTGCCGGCAGGGAATGTGTCCCAGCGGGCTTGGCGCGGCGCCCGTGGGCGTGGTTGTCTGGCTACATGACGCGCGCGATGGCTGTGTTGGTGCTGCTTCTGGGGGGAAGTGCTTTCGCGGACAGTCTGAAGCGCTCGACGGAGAACGGGTGTGGCAGCGCGCTCTCCGTATTCGTCGCGATGATCGTGTTTGGCTGGTTCTTCTCGGAGACCTTCTCAGCAACCGTCGCCATCGGTGTCCTGTCTGGGGCAGTGCTGGGGCACCGCCTTGGTGGCCACATCGGCTTCATCATTTTCGGGTTCTTCGCTGGCGGTGCAGTCGGGACCACCATCGCGCTGGCGTCCAGGAAGCTGGCGGAGGTTTCAGACGTTGACGACATGCGCGTCTGGGTCTCCGTCGTGTCTGTTGTTGTCGGGCTGCTCGCCTTGATTCTCCTCGAACTCGCTGGAATCGATCTGCGTTCGAAAGAGAAGGCGGAAGAGAAGACAGACGAGAAGCACATCACGGTGCGCAAGAAGTCCACCGGAGAGAAGAAGTCCTTCCCCGCCGACAAGGCATTCTGGATGCTCGATGACCCGGACTTTGAGCTCGAAACGGAGCAGAGCCGGGCGTTCGATGCCGCTCCCGCGAGGTGATGTTGTTCATGTTCGACCGCAAAGGTACGGTGTGAGGCTATGGACCTTCTGAGCGACCTGATTGTCATCGGCGCGGTGATTGGTTTTCTCATCTGGTACTCCATCAACCCCTTTGCCGCGGTCGTCGTCGCCTTCGGCGTGGGCGGTGCAGCCCTGGGGCGCCACCTGGGTGGCAACATCATCGGCACCGCGGTTGGGCTCGCCATCGGCGCTGCGGCCGGCGGAGTCGCAGGGGCAATTGGCCTGACGCTGGCCCTGCGCGGAAGCAAAGAACCAGAGAACCACCCCGCATGGACTTTCGTCGGCGCCATCGTGGTGGTGGTCCTTCTCGCCATCCCCGTCGGGAACAAGATTGATGAGAAGCAGCGTGAAGATGCCAAGGCGCAGGCGGCGGCGAAGAAGACAGTCACCGTGCGTCAGAAGTCGACAGGCGTGACCAAGACGCTGAGTGCAGACAGGGCCGAGTGGTACCTGAGCGACCCCGATTTCGAAGCGGTGAACATGGTCACCGTGAAGAGAAAGCGAGACGGACTGACGAAAGTCATGCCCGCAGACGAAGCCCAGGAGTTTCTCAACGACCCCGATTTTGAGGAGGTGAAGACCGGCGTCACGATCCGCGAGAAGTCCAGCGGCGAAGTGCGGACCATCAAGCCAGAGGTGGCCGCCAAGCTGCTTTTGAACCCAGACTACGAACAGGTGAAGTAGGTCACTCCAACCCGAGGCGCTTCTTCAGCTCGACCCACGGGTCCGAGCTCTCCAGCGCCCGAGTCGAAGACCTGGCCGCCTCCCTGGCCTCCTTCCCCCACGCCCGCGATGGGTCTTTGGCCACCCTGTCCATCGCGGTGGCCACGGCGGAGTTGGAGCGCGGTCCGAGGAACCCTGCCACGAAGGGGGACGCGAAGCCCGCGCCGCTGCTGAGCCCCGTGTCGCCTCGCTGAGCGCCAGCGAAGGCGGCGGTGAGAGTCTTCGGGCTCCACCAGGGCGTCCGCCCCGACTGGCGCTGGGCCTCATCGAGCGCCAGCGACTCAATGTCCTTCAACTTCGCGTAGGAGGTGTTCGCCGTGCGCAGCGCGTCGCCGGCACCGGGGATGACCCGGTCGGCCTGGTTCTCCATCGACTTCCCGAGGCCCTTGTACGCCCTCTGCGCCATCCCGACGTTCAGCTCCGGGTCGGCCCTCCAGTTGATGGCCTTGCCGATGTCGGTCTTCAGCTGCCGCGCGGAGTTGAAGGAGCTTCCCGGTCCCGACTCGGGGAGCCTCAGGATGTCGTCCACGAAGGTGGCGGCACCGCCGCGACCCTTCGCCGCGCGCTGTGCGGTCGGCGTCAGCCCCTGCGGACCCAGCACGTTGGCGACCGCCTCCCACGCCGCCTCATCGGCGTTGAAGGGGGCGTCAGGCGACTTGGCGCGCGCCACGTCGTCGAGCTGGTCGAGCAGCGCGCCGATGCGGTCGCCCTCCGCCCCCATCTTCTCCCGGGTGCGAGTCAGCACGTCCTCAGCAGTGCGCCAGCCCTTCACCAGCTGCTCATCGAGCGCGTGCTGGCCGAGGGCGCGGGCCTCCTGCACGTCTTCGTAGCCGAGGCGCTTCAGTTGGTTGTCGATGCCGGCGCGATGGCCGACGGCCCGCAGCGCCGCGTTCTGGGCCTTCTCGGCGAACCACCTGCGGAACGCCGGGCTCCCGAAGCTCTTGTCGACTGCCTTACCGAAGGCGGCGCCGAACGTTGCGCCGCCCAGGGTGTCGAGCGCCGTGCCTCCGAGCGTCTCAGACTCCGACTCGCCGAGGCCCGCCGCGGCGCCCTGGGCAGCCCCTGTGCGGGCCGCGCTGACACCGCGCGGGCCGGGCGTCGTCACCGCGCCAGCGATGCGCGAGGCGCCGTAGGTCACGGGATTGGCCTCCTGCGCCCTGTGCGCTTCTCGGCGAGCCTCCTTGACGCCGTGGTCGTACCCGGACTTGTCCGCCTTGGTCCCGAAGAGCCGCCATGCCACCTCATCGGCGGTGAGGTCGCCGAGCGCATCAGACACCTCGCCTGACACCTCGGGGCCACCGGCCTTGCGCAGCAGCCAGCGGCCAAACGGCGTCTTGAGGTCGTCACGGAACGACCTCACCATGTGCGCGCCGTACCCCTCGGCGGCGCCAGCGAGCTCATCGGCGAAGCCCAGGCTCGCTCCCTGCGCGAACCCCTGGAGGGCTGAGGAGGCGGTGTCGGCGGAAGGGGTGACCACATCCAGAGCGGTTCGCCACCATCCGGGCTTCTCTGCTTGATCTGCAGCGGCCTCTCTTTCCGCACCGAACGACTCTTGCTGTTCCGTCTTCGGCAGATCCTCCTCAACGCCGAAAGATGCTTGCTGTGCTGTCTTCGGAGTAGCCATCACTTCACCTCTTCAAAATCGGGGTCGCTCAGGTACCACTCGGCCCTGTCTGCACTCAGCGTCTTGGTCACGCCTGTCGACTTCTGGCGTACGGTGACCATTCCGCCCTTCGGCTGCGACTCGGACGTCGCCGACGCCCCAGCAGCAGGCGCCTTGGCGCCCCCCCCATCGAGTCGCACCACGTCGTCGGGGTCGCCACCGGCCTTCTGTGCGAGCGCGCGGTACCGCTCTGCCTGCTCGCCGTACTGGCGCCGATGCACCGCGTACAGCTTTCTGGCCTGACCAACGAAGTCGGCGCGCTGAGCTGCAGTGAGCCGCTCGCCGCTCTTTGCCTTGTTCCACTGATTGCGGATTCTGTCCGGCACGCCGGCCGCGTTGCTGGCGTTTGCGAACTCGCTTTCTCGGACGGCAGAGCCCGGGTCGAGCAGCTTCATGTACGCGAAGATGGCCGAGAGGTCGCCGGCAGCAGAAGGCTGGCTGGCGGCCTCCTCCATCTTCTGCACCGCCGCCTGAATCTCCGCGAAGGCCTTCACGGTGGACTGGGCGTTGAACTCCTTCCGCAGCCCAGTCACATCCTTCGACAGCTGCGCGGCGGCCTTGTCCTTGGCCTTCTCTTCGCCCCGCATTCGCCCCGCCGCCGCAGCCAGCGCGGCCCGACGGCGCCTCTCCTCCATCTCCAGCCGCCGTTGCTCCTCCACCGCCTGGTTGTGCCGCACCGTCTCATCCAGTGCGCGCCCCTGGTGCTGCACGCGCTGGGAGGCGGTGCCCTGGTTGCCCTGGACGGACTGGAGGTAGGCCGCGGTGCGGGCGGCGTTGTTCTCCGCCTCCACGCCGCGAAGCGCGTTGCGCGCCGACGCCTCGTCAGCACCAGCGCGCCTCAGCACCCAGTCGCGGAATTCCCTCTGGGACTGGACGTAGGGGTCGGGCTGCGCGGCCAGCTGCGGCATGCGGTTGGCGGCCCGGCCGGCATTGATGGTGTCCTGGCGCAGCTGCCGGATGCGCACGGCGTGCGGGTTGACTTGCTGGTTGGCCTGCTGCCACTCCGCGTCCGTCAGGGGCTTGGCCAGCTGGGCGGAGGCGGTGCCCTGGTTGCCGGCAGCCATGGCGCGCAGGGCCTCCAGCAGCCCGGGCTTGCCCGAGGCCTCGGCGCCGGCTCCGGCTCCCGTTGCCGCCCCGGCCGTGAGCGCCGCCTGTACGGATTTCTATGAGACGAGCAACGCCGATTGGCTCAAG
>CALNBU010000448.1 GCA_937875615.1 uncultured Archangium sp. | reverse complement strand
CTGGTGCGCGACGAGGCGTGGCACGAGTTCGTCAGCGCGCCCACCTTCCAGCGTCGCAAGGAGCGCCTGTGGGCGTGGCGCGCGCGCCCCTCGCGGCCGCTGCTGTACCTCGCGGCGCTGCTGCTGGGGCTGGGGCTGTTCGCGAAGGTGGTGGCGCCGAAGCTGTCGGAGCTGGCCGGGTACTACGGCCCGGGACCCGCTGAGGAATACGACGAGTAGCCGGTGGGCGCCGGCGACAGCTTGAGCAGCAGTGTCTCCAGCGTCCGGAGCTCCTTCGGCGACAGCCGCGAGAAGAGCGGGGCCAGGTCCTTCATCACCTCGCGCCGCGCCCGGGCGTACCAACGTCGGCCGGCGGGGGTGAGCGAGAGGGTCACGCGGCGCCGGTCTTCCCGCGCGCGCGCGCGGCGCACCAGCCCGAGGGTCTCCAGCTCGCCGAGGATGCGGGAGGTCCGGGCGGGGTCGAGCAGCGCGCGCTTCGAGAGCGCCACCTGCGAGCGCAGGCCGTCGTAGGCCAGGCCCGACATCAACTGCCAGTAGACGAGCGGCACTCCATGCGCCGCCATCACCCTCGTCCCGTGCGGCACCATGCCGCGCCACAGCCGGCCGATGGCCCGGACGCTGGTTTCATGGGGCACGGAGCTCTCGGTGCGGCGTGGCACGCGACCGAGGTTGACGACAGTTCATTGTCGGAGTCAACGATTGCTCCAGACAATGAATCTCCACTAGGAGTGGCCCGATGCGTGCCCTGCTGTGGCTCATCGCGGTGCTGGCCTGCGGCTGCGACACGAAGAGCGCCGCGCCGAAGCCGCGCCCGCCTCCGCTGGTGGTCGCCGCACCGGCGGTCGCGGAGGACTTCCCGGTGCTGGCGCGCGCGCCGGTCGATGTCCGGCCCATCGCGCAGGCGGACCTCGGCGCCAAGACCGTGGGCTACCTCGACGCGGTGCTGGTCGACCGCGGCGACGTGGTGAAGAAGGGGCAACTGCTGGCGACGGTGCGCCCGTCGGACCTGCCCGACCAGCTCGCCGCCGCCCGGAGCGCGGTGAGCCAGGCGCAGGCCGCGCAGGCGCTGGCGAAGGCCAACCTCGAGCGCGCCGAGGCGCTAGCGCCGAGGGGTTTGGTCTCACAGCAGGAGCTCCAGGGCGCCACCAACGCCGCCGCGGCGAGCGCGGCGCAGCTGCAGGTCGCGCAGTCACAGTTGGGCGTCTACGCCACGCGGCTGGGCGAGACGAAGCTGGAGGCGCCCTTCGACGGGGTGGTGGTGACGCGGCGCCTCGACCCCGGCGCGCTGGTGGGGCCCACCTCAGGCGCGGTGTTGACCATGGCGCGGCTCGACACGGTGCGCGTCTTCGTCGGCGTCAACGAGCGGCAGGCCGCGGCGCTCCTGGTGGGCCAACAGGCGCGGGTCCGCTTCGACGCGTTGCCGGGGCGCACCTTCGAGGGGCGCGTGGAGCGGCTCGCGCCCGCCTTCGACCCGCTCACCCGCACCCTCGACGCGGAGGTGCACCTCCCCAACGCCGAGGGCTCGCTGCGGCCGGGCAT
>CALNBU010000447.1 GCA_937875615.1 uncultured Archangium sp. | reverse complement strand
GGCGGCCGGCGTGCCGGTGAGCGGCTCGGTGCAGAACAACATGGCGGGCAACCGCATCATCGGCGACAAGAGCGTCACCTACCGCGTCAGCGCCACCGGCACCGCCGGCGACGTCTCGCGCACCATCACCGCGGTGGTGCGCCTCGATGACACGCTGGGGCGGCTCGTGTACTGGAGGGAAGAGTAATGGCGCGCGTCTTAGGGCTCGATCTCGGCAGTCACAGCATCAAGGCCGTGGTGGTCGAGACCGCGTACCGTGGTCAACCACAGGTCCGGCAGGTGGTGACCGCGCCGGTGCCCGCCGAAGGTGAGCGCGACGCCCGCCTCAAGGCCGGCCTGGCGAAGCTGCTCGAGCAGGGCCCGCTCCAGGTCGACAGCGTGGTGGCCGCGTTTCCCGGAACCGGGCTCGCTACGCACCCCATCGCCCTGCCGTTCTCCGACCCGAAGAAGATCGAATCGACGCTGGCATTCGAGGTCGAGAGCCAGCTCCCCTACGATCTCGACGAGGCGGTGTTCGACCACCAGCTGTGGCAGACCGACGAGAAGGGCACGCAGCTCCTGGTCGGCGTGGCGCGGAAGACCGAGTTCAAGGCGGTGCTCGACGCGTTGAGCGAAGCGAAGCTCGACCCGCGGGTGATGACCCACGCCGGCCTCGCGTACCAGAACATCATCGCCACCCTGCCCCAGAACCTCGTCGACCCCGGACAGGCGGTGGCGGTGCTCGACCTGGGTCACGAGCGCTGCGCGCTGGCCATCGGTCGCCCGGGCGGCAACGTGGAGTACGCGCGCACCTTCGCCGGCGGCGGCGCGGCGCTCACCCGCGGACTGGCCCACGAGTTCCAGATCAGCCCCGCCGACGCGCAGGCCTGGAAGGAGCAACACGGCGCGGTAGGCAGCGAAGTGGTGGGCGCGGAGGCCGAGCGGGCGGCGGGCGTGTTCATGCGCGCGCTCCAACCCGTGCTCAGAGATCTCCGTGCCACCATCAAGGCCTGGGTGTCCCACAGCCACGGACAGATCGGCCTGCTGCTGATCTGCGGAGGCACCGCCCAGCTCAGGGGGCTCCCCGACCAGCTCGCCGCCGACCTGCAGCTCCCCACCCGGCTCCTCGACACGCCGCAAGGCGCGGGCGGCGTGGTCGCCGCGCAGGCCTGGTCTCTCGCGCTCCGCGCGGCGGCCTCGGGCGCGAAGGCGCCCCGCTTCAACCTCCGCCGCGGCGACTACGCCTTCAAGAGCGACTTCGACTTCGCCGGCGAGAAAGTGGGCCAACTGGCGGCCTTCGCGGCGGTGCTCTTCGTGTTGCTCATCGCCAGCGGCATCGTGCGCAACTCGGTGCTGACGCGGCGAGAGAAGCAGGTCGACGCCATCCTCTGCGACATCACCCAGCGCATCCTCGGCACCTGCGAGAAAGACTACCTGCGCGCCAAGAGCCTGCTCGAGGGCCAGGAGAGCCCCGCGGCGGGCATTCCCCGGCGCTCCGCGGCCACGCTGCTGGCAGAGCTGACCGCGCACGTCCCGCCCGACATGGAGGTGACCTTCGACCAGGTGGTCATCGACCTCGATCGCATCGCCCTGCGCTGCGAGACCGCCACCTCCAAGAACCTCGAAGATCTCATCACCGCGCTGAAGAACTACCGGTGCTTCAAGGAGATCAACGAGGGGAAGGTCGAGAAGTCGAAGGACGGCTCCCGGGTGTCGAGCCGTCTCGACATTCAGGTCGAGTGCCCAGACGAGGCGGAGGCGAACAACGGATGAGCGCCATCACAGACCTTCAGACCCAACTCCAGGCCCAGCTGGCCACCATGTCGGCGCGCGAGAAGCGCATGCTGGGTGGCGCGCTCGGCGCGGTGGCCATCTTCATCGTCCTCTTCGTGGGCATGAGCTTCGGTCGCACCGCTGACCAGATCCGCTCACGCACCGCCTCCAAGATTTCCCAGCTCGATGACGTGCAGACCCTGGCCGCCGGCTACCGCGAGGCCAAGGCCCGGCAGGACCAGCTCGAAAATCAGCTCCGCGCGTCGAACGTGCGCCTGCTGACCTACCTCGAAGACAAGGCGAAGCCCGCGGGCCTCGAGCTGCCCTCCATCAACCCCAAGGCCGACATTCCGCTCGACGGCTCGAAGATCGTCGAGAGCAGCGTGGAGCTGACGCTGACCGACGTGCCGATCAACCGGCTGCTCGACTTCATCACCTCCGTCGAGGCAGGCCCCGGCATCGTGCGGGTGAAGTACCTGCGCCTCGAACCCCGCCCCGCCCAGGAAACCGTCACCGCCTGGCTCACCGTCTCCACCTACAAGCTCAAGTAAGCCATGGCCGAGAAGCAGACCGCGTTGTGGAAGCGCATCATCGGGTACGTCACCTTCTCGCTCTTCGCGTTGGTGTCGATGTTCTTCATCACCTTCCCCTACGACGCGCTCAAGGAGCGCCTCCGCATCGAGGCGGACCACGCCGGCTACTTCGTGCGCATCGGCTCCATGGGCCCCGGCCTGTTCGCGGTGCGCGCCTCGGACGTGAAGATCAGCAAGAAGTCCGACGCCGACCCGCCGCCCGAGGCGCTGGTCGTCGACGCGCTCTCCATCGGCCCGTCGCTCTCACCGCTGGGCGTCAAGGTGAAGGCCGGCCTGCTGGGCGGCACGGTGGTGGCGCGCGTGGGGGCGCTCGGCGCGCCCCGCTTCAAGCTCGACGCCGAGGGCCTCGACCTCACCAGGGGCAACCTCAAGGGCTTCTCTGGCGTCGACTTCTCCGGCGCCATCGAGGCGCACGTCGACCTGACCCTGCCCAGGACCTCCGCCGGCGCCAACGCCCCCGCCGAGCCGGATCTCTCTCAGGCCAGCGGCTCCATCAACCTCAGCACCCGGGCGCTCACCATCAACGGCGGCACCGCGAACATCGCCATTCCCCAGTTCGGGCCTGAGCCCACCCCGGTCGACCTCCCGAAGATCGCCTTCGGAGATCTCTCGGGGAAGCTGAGCATCGAGAAGGGCGCGGCCACCGTGGACAAGCTCGACACCCACAGCGACGACCTCGAGCTGGAGGTGACCGGCACCATCAAGCTGGCCAAGAAGGTCGACTACTGCGAGCCGCAGCTCGAGGTGCGCTTCAAGCCCGACTCCGAGTTTCAGAAGCGCCTGGGCATCCTGGGGAGCGCGCTGTCCATCGTCCCCGCGGATCCCAAGGACCCCGCGTGGCGCAAGGGCAAGCTCACGGGCTACCTGAGCCGCCCCCAGTTCCGCTGAGCGCCGCGGCGTCGTCGAACTGCTCCAGCACCACCACCGAGAGCACTCCGGGCAGCCGGTCGCGCTTCGCCAACACCTTCACCGCCCGCCCCGCCCGCACGAAGGTGCCGGGCTCCCGCTCCTTCCAGCCGCCGCTGGGCAGCACCGTCCGGTAGAAGTCGATGATCTCGGCCTCGCTCGCCTTCGCGGTGAACGAGAGCGCCAGCCCCAGCTCCACGTCGAAGGTGGTGACGTGCTTCGCCGCCGGAAACACCGGCAGCCCATTGCGCTGCGTCGGCCGGCGATGGCCCAGGTCCGCGGCGCCCAGCACCAACGTGGTGGTGCCGTCCTCCTCTGGCCATCCGTAGACGAGCAGGCTCACCATCTTCACGTCGTCGAGCGCCACCACCCGCGGCAGCTCGAGCCCGGGCAGCGGCACCTGCCGCGGAGGGATGAAGTAGCCCGCTCGCACGAAGCGGGCCTGGTAGTGGTCGAGCAGCGCCCCCAGCTTCCACTTCGAGCGCGCGAGGAAGATGATGAGCGGCAGCCCGTCGCGCTCCAGACGCTCGCCCACCGGCACCAACTCCAGCTGACCGGGGACGTCCCACGCGAAGGGCGGCGCCACCTTCATCACCCCGGCGTCGCTCCCCGCATCGGCCGGCGTCGCCGCGAGCAGCGCCACGCAGAGCCAGCCCGTCAACACCCGGGCTTTCCGAGGAAGCAGTTGACGCCGTGACTCATGGTGTTCGGCTCGCCGTACTTGCCACCGCCGGTGACGAAGTTGGGCCGACTCTCGCTCTGGACCAGCTGCACTCCGCCGGTCTCCTCGCCGCGGTAGCTGAAGAGGAACTTCGGCTCGTCGGGGACTGCCCCCGCGTACGTCGCCGCGAAGGCCGTGGCCGCGCCCGTGTTGGCGCCGTAGAGGCGCTCCACCATGGAGCGGTACGGGCTGTGGAGACAGTCGAGGCCGCAGGTGGCCGTCTCTTCTCGGGTGGTCAGGCCCCAGTCGTTGGTCAACACCGCGAGGTACTTGTTCTGACAGTCGCCCAACCCGATGCCACACACCTGCCCGGAGAAGCCCTTCATGTCAGCCTGGGAGAAGCCGCCGTTCTCGAGCTTCGCGAAGCCCACCGGGAGCCCGAAGGCCTGCACGGCCGCCGAGGCCCGGCAGCGCATGGCGCCGGTGTCGAGCAGCACCGGCGCGGTGGTGTTCGAAGGCGCGAAGTGCAGGTTGGGCGCCGGCTCGCAGCGCACCGACAGGCCCTGCCCCCGCGTCAGGGCGCGGGTCACCACCGGAGAGACGGTGGCGCCGGTGGAGTCGAAGCCCTGGAAGCGGTGCTGGGCGCTCTGGCCCCGCGCCACCGGGTCGAAGCCCGAGACGCCCGGGTTCGCGCCGAACGACTGGACCCTGCGCAGCGAGGCGTCCCACACCGCGAAGGTGGCGGCGTCCTGTACCTTGAGCGAGAGCTGCGCCACCTCGGCGAAGTGGATACCCAGCATCAGCACCGTCACCATCACCACGGAGCCGAGCACCAGCTCGACGGTGGCCTGTCCGCGCCGCATCAGTGAAGCCCCCGGTAGTGCTGACCGCGCATCAGCTCGAAGGCGCGGCGGTCGAGGCCGTTGCCGAAGGTTCTGCTGAAGGCGGTGGGATCTCCGTCGAAGTCGATGGGCGCCAGCGTCGCGCGCCAGAAGGGGTTGAGCAGGTTGGGGTACTCCTCCCAGTGGCCCTGGCGGTGGTAGTAGACGACCGCCGTGGCGTAGGCGCGCTGCCGGGAGATGTCGGCGTGGCTGCCCGCCGCGCCATGGAGGCTGCGGCCCCGCCCATCCCACGACGTGGCGCCGGCGCCGAAGCTGAAGTTGAGCTCCCAGGGGAACCGCACCGCCGAGAGGTCCCGCTGAAGCCCGACCATGATCTTCGGCTGCGCGTAGGCGTTCGCCTGCTCGCCACCCAGGAAACTCCAGGTGCGCACCCACACCGAGGGGCAGAGGTTGGCGCAGTCGCCCATGGTGTGCTTCTCGGGCGCGTCGCTGTCGGTCCGGCCGTACCATTCGTGCTGGTCGGCGCCGTCGGCGAGGTGCGTCGACCGGACGTGCACGTCCCCCACATCGAAGGTTCGTGCGCAGTTCCCCACCCGCACCGTCACCGTCCCGTGGTCGTCCGCCCACAGCTCGGTGGAGTCGGGGTTGGCGCCGTGGTCGAGCTGCGCCGCCCAGTACGCGCCGCCGCGGCCGGTGAGCCCCACCGTCACCACGCCCCCGCCCAGCTGGGCCAGCTTCCCGGTG
>CALNBU010000446.1 GCA_937875615.1 uncultured Archangium sp. | reverse complement strand
CCGACGGCGTCCCCGCAGTTGAGCGGGGCGGCGCCTTACGGTACGTGCCGCGCGCAATGGCTCTCTCCATCGGAATCGTGGGCTTACCCAACGTCGGCAAGTCGACGCTCTTCAACGCGCTGTCGAACGCCGGCGCGCTGGCCGCAAACTACCCCTTCGCCACCATCGAGCCGAACATCGGGGTGGTGCCGGTGCCCGACGAGCGCCTCGACCGGATTTCGCAGCTGACGAAGCCGCTCAAGACCATCTACACCACGCTGGAGTTCGTCGACATCGCGGGGCTGGTGCGCGGCGCCAGCAAGGGTGAGGGGCTGGGGAATCAGTTCCTCGCCAACATCCGCCAGGTCGACGCGGTGCTGTACGTGCTGCGCTGCTTCGTCGACGACAACATCACCCACGTCGAGGGCTCGGTGAGCCCGAAGCGCGACAAGGACGTGGTGGACACCGAGCTGTGCCTCAAGGACCTCGAGACCATCGAGAAGCGTCGCGACAAGACCGCGCGCACCGCCAAGTCGCCGGGCAAAGAGGGCGAGCTGGCCAAGGCTGAGCTGGCCGTGCTGGACAAGGTGAAGGCGAAGCTCGACGACGGCGTGCCCGTCCGGGCGCACGGTTTGACGGCTGAAGAGCAGGCGCTGGTGAAGGAGCTGTTCTTCCTCACCAACAAGCCGGTGCTGTACGTGGCCAACGTGGCGGAGTCGCAGCTCGCCGCCGCTGACGAAGACCCGTACGTGGCCGAGGTGCGCGCCATCGCGAAGACCGAGGGCGCCGAGGTGGTGGTGTTGGCCGCCGCGCTGGAGGCTGAAATCCAGCAGCTCCCCGAAGAAGACCGCCCCTCGTTCCTCAAGGACGCCGGCCTCAGCGAGCCCGGCCTCAACAAGGTGGTGCGCGCCGGCTACACGTTGCTGGGCCTGCAGACCTACTTCACCGTCGGCGAGAAGGAGTGCCGCGCGTGGACCATCCACACCGGCTACACCGCTCCGCAGGCCGCCGGCGTCATCCACACCGACTTCGAGAAGGGCTTCATCAAGGCCGAGGTCATGGGGTGGAAGGACCTGCTCCAGCACGGCAGCGAGGCCGCGGTGCGCGAGAAGGGGCTGCTGCGCATCGAAGGCAAGGAGTACGTGGTGCAGGACGGCGACTGCATGCACTTCCGCTTCAACGTCACCACCTAGGTTCTCCTGATGCGTCTCAAGCTGCGTTTTCTGTCGCGGGCGCGGCTGTGGAGCGAGGTGGTGGTGTGCCTGGGCGTCGAGGTCTTCGTGCCCACCACCGCGGACCTCGAGCCCGACGAGCGGGTCGAGGTGGAGGTGGAGCTCCCCGAGCAGGAGGTGCCGGTGTTGGCGCACGCCACGGTGGTGGCGCGGCGACCGCTGACCCCGACCCACGCCGCCGGGGTGCTGGTCACCTTCGACGCCGACGCGGTGGAGCTCTGTCGCGCACTGGTGGGCGAGCACGCGCAGGCGCGGCTGGTGGGGCGCGCCGAGCTGCGCGTCGACTGCGACCTGCCAACCCGGGTGTTGAATGAGCCCGCGCAGGACGGCGTGGCGCGTAGCCTCTCGCTGCATGGGCTGACGTTGCGCACGGCCCGGCCGCTGGCGCAGGGCGCGCGGGTGCGCCTGACGGTGCAGCTCCCCGACGGCACGGAGCTGACGTTGCTGGCCGACGTGCTGTGGGCGCGCGAGGAGCTGTCGCTCTCGGGCGTGCACTTCGTCGAGCTCACCCCCGAGGCGCAGTTTCGGCTGAGCGGCGCGCTGGAGACGCTGGGGCGACCGACGGTGGCGCCGGAGGCGCAGCACACGGTGTTGGTGGCCGACGACGACACCTCGATTCTCGACTTCACCTCGCGGGTGGTGGCGCGGGCGGGGCATCGCGTGGTGCGCGCCGAGCGCGGCGACGTGGCCCTCGAGCTGGCCCGGCGCGAGCGGCCGGCGCTGGCCCTGCTCGACGTGCTGATGCCGGGGCTGGACGGGCTGGAGGTGTGTCGCGCCATCCGCGCGGACGCCGCGCTGGCGAAGCTCCCGGTGGTGCTGCTCTCGGCCATGGGCGAAGACCGGCTGGCGTCGGCGGTGAAGTCGTCGGGCGCCAGCGGCTACCTCACCAAGCCGATGCGGGTGGAGGCGCTGCGCGGGGTGCTGGCGTCGTACCTGCCCGAGACCTGACGTCGGCTGTGCGATGGTGCGGCGCATGAGCGAGCCCGCAGCGCCCCGCTGTGCGCGTCACGCAGCACCGGCCGGCTGGCAGTGCACGGTGTGCGCGGAGCCGCTGTGCCCCGACTGCGCCGCGCTCAAGGTGGTGCACCCCGCGACGCTCACGGTGTGCGCGTTGTGCGGTGAGCTGGCGGTGCCGTTGAAGGTGGAGCGGGTCGACGCCGGCGCGTTGCGCGCGCGGTTGAAGGAGGGGCTGTCCTTCCCGGTGAGCCTGGCGGGTGCGCCGCTGTGGGTGGGGTTGAGTCTCCTCAACTGGGTGGCGTCGTACGCCTCGCTGCCGGTGGCCTTCGCGTGGCCGCTCGACTGGGCGCTGACGCTTTCGGTGTGCTTCTCGCTGGTGCGGGCCACCGCGCGGGGAGAAGACGCGCCCGCGGCCAGCGACTTCGAGGTCGTCTCGCTCTTCGCCCCGGTGCTGCGCTTCGTCGCCGCCAACCTCCCGGTGCTGCTGTGCCTGGGGGCGGGCGTGGGGTGGCGGTGGCTGCTGCCGGTGGGGCTGGTGTTGGGTGCGCTGTGGTGGCCGGTGGCCTTCGTGGCCGCCGCCAGCGAAGCGCGGGTGGTGCACCTGGTCGACCCCCGGCGCCTGTCGACGGCCATCGCCCGGATTGGGTCCGACTACGCGTGGTACGTCGGCGCGCTGCTGGGGATGACGTGTTTGGGCTGGGGCGCAGCGAAGCTGCTGTCCCGGTTGCCGGTGGCGGGGCTGAGGGACCTCCTGGTGGTGACGGTGGGCGGGTACGTGCTGGTGGCCGCGTCGCGCCTCGCGGGCTTCGTGTTGAAGCTGCATCCGCAGGCGTTCGGCGGCGCGGAGGACGAGGCGCTGGTGGCGGCCCTGGCCGACGCGCAGCCCCGGGGCCAGCTGCCGGACAAGGCGCGCACGCTGCCGGCGCACCTGCCGTCGTCCATCGAGCTCCCGGAGGAGACGCCGGTGGCCGAGGCGCAGCACCGCTTCGCGGCGATGGAGCTCGGGCCGGTGGTGGCGCCGCCGCAGGCGCTGGACGCGGCGCTGCTCCCGGGGCTCGGGGCGCGGTCGGCGGAGTCCTTTCGCGTGGCCCTGCGGCGGGGCGACCACGACGAGGCGCTGGAGGTGTTTCGTTCCACCGGCCTCAGCAGCGCGGCGGTGCTGGCGGTAGACGAGCTGCTGTGGGTCGGCCAGCTGGCGGGCGCCCGCGGCGACTACGAGGTGGCGTTGCTGGCGCTGCAGCACGCGGCGCGGAGAGAGGCGTTACCCGAGACGCAGGGGCGGGCCTGGGTGATGTTGGGCCGCCTGCTGGGGGAAAAGCTGCAGCGGCGAGATGAGGGCGCGGCGTGGATGCAGCGGGTGGTGAAGGAGCTGCCGGGCACCAGCGCCGCCGACTTTGCGGGCCGGTGGCTGAGCCAGGCCTGAGTGGTGCCGCGGAGTCGATGCGCGCTTGACTACTTCAGCACCCGGGCGCTGCGCGGCGGGAGCACCACCGCGGGGCCGGTCAGCTGCTGCTGGTGGTAGACGTCTTCGAGTGTCCGCGCGGGCAGGCCGCTCACCGTCTGCTCCGCGTCACCGCGGTTGATGGCCACGTACAGCGTCTCTTCGCCGTCGCTCATCGAGTAGAGGTACGTGTCGTCGGTGGCCGAGAGCGAGGTGCGCGTGCCGCGCCGGAGCGCCGGGTGCCGTGCGCGGAGCTGGCCCAGGGCCTCCACCCGCTCGCGCAGCCAGAGCTGGTCGGCGCTGTAGGCGCTCCACTGCATGAAGCGGCGGTTGTCCGGGTCGCCCGCGCCGGGCAGGCCCACCTCGTCGCCGTAGTACATGAGCGGTACGCCCGGGCTGGTGTAGAGGAAGACGAAGCCGTTGGCGACGCGCTCGAAGGGCGCGCGGTAGCTGGGCAGCGTGGGTTGGTCGTGGAAGGCGCGGTTCTTCCCGTCGGCGTAGGGGTTGTCCCACATCGGGACGTCCTCCCCCATGTGGATGACGCGGCCCAGGTCGTGGTTGCCGAGCCAGGGGCTCATCAGCGCGTTGGCGCCGTAGAAGGTGTCATTGCCGTCGACGAAGGCGCGCAGCGCGGTCATGGTGGAGCGGCGGGTGACCACGGCCTCCAGCAGCTCCAGTCGCAGCGGGAAGTCGAACTGCCCGTCGAGCCTGGTGGCCGGGTCGACGAAGGACTTGAGGTAGTCGCGGTTGCCGAAGTCGTAGGTCTCTCCCACGAAGTACATGCGCGGCCGCGGGCTGCGGGTGGCGGCCAGCTTCTCGGTCTCGCGGCGCAGGTCGAGCAGCCAGGCGTCGTCGACGTGCTTGATGGCGTCGAGGCGGAAGCCGTCGGCGCCGGTGTCGGCCAGCAGCTGCACCGCGCGCTCCACCGAGTACGCGCGCGCGGCGTCGACGGTGTAGTTCCAATGCGGGAGGTAGTCGGTGAACCAGCAGCGCTGCCCCTGCGCGTTCCAGTCGCACACGTCGCTGCCGCAGTAGCACTGCCCGCCGTTGTACGAGAGCGACCAGAACCAGTCGGGGTGCTGCGTGTACAGCGGGGAGCTGCTGTGTACGTGCACCATCGCGAAGTCGAACAGCACCTGGATTCCGCGCGCGTGCGCCGCGTCGACCAGCGCCAGCAGCTCGGCCCGGGTGCCGAAGCACGACTCGTAGTCCTCGAGGCTGATGGGCCAGTAGCCATGGAAGCCCGAGTAGCTGCGCCCGTCGCCGCCGCCGCCGGCCACGGTGGGGTTCTTGTACGGCACCGTCAGCCACAGGGCGTTGATGCCCAGGCGGGTGAAGTAGCCGTCGTTGATTCTCTCCGTCACGCCCTTCCAGTCGCCGCCCTGGTACTGGCCGGCCGGGTCCGCGCCCGGCACGTGGCAGTCGTTGGAGGTGTCGGCGTTGTGGAAGCGGTCGACGAAGACGAAGCCCATCACCGCGTCGCGCCAGTCGAAGGCGCCCACCTGGGGCGCGCCCTCCGGGCAGGTGAAGGTCTCGCAGCGCTCGCCCGCGCGCAGGCTGTTGCCGTTGAGCACGGCGTCGTTGGCGGGGTCGTTGGTCCACACGCTGTTGTTGACGAAGAAGCGGTACTGAACGGGGGCGCCGTAGGGCGCGGCGGCGCGCGCCACCCACCAGTCGCCCTCCCGGCGCATGGGCACGCCGACGGTCCACCCATCGGGCGCGAAGTCTCCGCGCAGGTGCACCGATTGCTCGTCGATGGCGCGGAAGCGGAACTCCAGCTCGCAGCTCCGGTAGGGCGCCTGACAGTCGGTGGGCCCCGCGTCGGGCAGGCCGGCGTCGAGGCCGGCGTCGGCGGTGGGCTCGGCGGACCCACAGGCGCACAGCAGGGCGAGGCAGGCGACGAAGAGAGTGCGCACGGTGAGGTTTTACCGGCTCGGCGAGGCCAATTGGTCGTCGTTCGACGTGGCGCCGCGGCCGGGAGCGTCAGGCGGCGCCGGTGTAGAAGCGGCGGTCGACCTCGGCCTTGATGAAGCGCTCGATTTCTTCGGCCGAAGAGAAGGCCATGGCCTGCTGCAGCACGGCCACCGCGTCGGTGCGGCTGACCCGGCGGATGATGTCCTTCACGCCGGGAATCTGTCCGGCCGTCATCGAGAACTCCTCGAGGCCCAGGGCGAGCAGCACGATGGTCAGGGTGGCGTCGCCGGCCATCTCTCCGCACATCGCCACCGGGATGTTGGCGCTCTTGGCCGCGGAGATGATGGAGTCGAGGCTGCGCAGGATGGCGAGGTGCAGCGGGCGGTAGAGGTAGGCCACGTCGCGGTTCTGCCGGTCGATGGCCAGGGAGTACTGGATGAGATCGTTGGTGCCGATGCTGAAGAAGTCGGCCTCCTGCGCGAGGCGGTCGGCTATCCACGCCGCCGACGGCGTCTCCACCATGATGCCGATGGGGAAGCGCTTGCCGACGGGCACGCCCTGCCGGGAGAGCTCGCTGCGGCAGGCCTCCAGCTCGCTGCGCGCCTCACGCAGCTCCGAGATGCTGGAGATGAGCGGGAACATCACCCGCAGGTTGCCGTGCACCGAGGCGCGGAGCAGCGCGCGGAGCTGCGCGCGGAACAGCTCGCGGTGCTGCAGGCAATAGCGGATGGCGCGCAGCCCCAGGGCGGGGTTCTGCTCCCGCTCGAACTTTCTCCCCGGCACCTTGTCGCCGCCGAGGTCGAGCGTGCGGATGGTGACGGGCCGGTCGCCCATGGCCTGCAGCACCTGCTTGTACGACTCGAAGTGTTCGTCTTCGGTGGGCGGGGTGCTGCGGTTGAGGAAGAGGAACTCGGTGCGGTACAGCCCGATGCCCTCGGCGCCGTGGGCCAGCAGCGAGGGGATTTCTTCGGGGAACTCCATGTTCCCGTTGATGCGCACCCGGTGCCCGTCGGTGGTGGTGGCGGGCAGCTCGGCGGTCTTCAGCGCCTGCGCCTCGTCGAGCTGCTGCTGGCGGATGGTCTCGCGGAAGAGCGCCAGCTGCTGCTCGCCGGGGTTCACCAGCACCAGCCCGCGGCGGCCGTCCACGGCCATCACGTCGCCGTTGCGGAGCGCGTCGACGGCCTTGCCCAGGCCCACCACCGCTGGGACCTCCCGCGCCCGGGCCACGATGGCGGTGTGGCTGGTGTGGCCGCCGAGGTTGGTGACGAAGGCGCCCACGCTGCCGCTGCGCACCAGCATCGCCGCGTCGGCCGGCGAGATGTCGTGCCCGCAGACGATGGCGTTGGGCGGCACCTCCAGCTCCTGGTCGACCACCTCGCCCATCAGGTTGCGGATGACGCGGTCGGCGACGAACTCCACGTCTGACTTGCGCTCGCGGAAGTACTCGTCGTCGAGGTTGTCGAACTGGTGCTTGAGCCGCCGCCGCACGCGCCGCACGGCCCACTCGGCGTTGATGAGGTCCTCTTTGATGAGGCGGGTGACCTCCACGATGAACATGGGGTCGTGCAGCATCAGCCGGTGCGCCTCGATGATGAGGGTGTGCTCCTCACCTTCCGACCCGAGCTTCTTCTTCAGGTCTTCGAACTGGCTGTCGGAGAGCTCGATGGCCGTCTTGAAGCGCAGCACCTCCGCCGCCGCCGCGGAGCGCTCCAGCTTGTGTCGGGGTGTGCGCAGGCGCCGCGCGTCCAGCACGAAGGCGATTCCCACGGCGACGCCGGGGCTGGCTCCGATGCCCTGGTAGGTGACGGTGGTGCTCAAGCGGCTGCCCCAGCGTAACGAAAACGGGCGCGCTTCACCGTGTCGTTTTGATGTTGATGACCGGCCGCGGCGGCTTTTTCACCTCGGGTGTCCCCGCGTCGGGGACCTCGGGCGCGCCGGCGTCGGGGGGCTCCGGCTCTGGAGGTGGCGGAGGCGTCGGCTCGATGACGGCCGGCTGGACCGGGGGCGGCGGGACCGCGGGCGTGACGCCGGCCTGGCGGGTGCTCCACCACCAGCCGGCGCAGCCCACCAGCGCGAGCGCCACCAGCGCCCCCACCAACGCACCGCCGCGGCGCTTCGGCGCCGGCGAGGTGATGGCCTGGGTCACCGGCGCGGAGGCGAGCGCCTTCCCCCGGTCGATGCTGGTGGGTTGGTCTGCGCGCCGCGGGAGGCCGCCGGCGTCGAGGTCGGTGAGGCCGGTGTCTTCCTCGTAGAAGGTGGGCGACGACTCCTTCGCGATGCGCTCGGCGTACAGCTCGTGCATGAACGCCGAGAGGTGCGCCGACGACGAGGCGATGCCGTTGGCGAGCGCGAAGTTCTCCAGGGCCATGCGCAGCGCGGCGGCGTCGGGGTAGCGGTCCGAGGGCTTCCTCGCCAGGGCCTTGAGGGTGATGGGGTCGAGCCCGGCGGGCACCGACGACTCCACCTGCGAGGGCACCGGCACCTCGCAGGCGCGCACCAGGCGCTGGGTCGCGAGGTCGTTGTCGCCCTTGAAGAGGCGCCGGCCGGTGAGCTGCTCCCACAGCACGATGCCCAGCGCGAAGACGTCGCTGCGGGCGTCGAGCTCGAGGCCGTCGGCCTGCTCCGGCGACATGTAGGGGAACTTCCCCTTCAGGATGCCGGTGGCGGTGTGCTGCGAGCGCCCGGCGGCCTTGGCCACGCCGAAGTCGATGAGCTTCACCGAGCCGTCGAAGCCCACCAGGATGTTCTGGGGGCTGACGTCGCGGTGCACCACGTTGAGCGCCGCGCCCCTGGTGTCGCGCGCCTTGTGCGCGAAGTCGAGGCCGGCGGCGGCGTCGGCGATGACCCGCAGCACCACCCCGATGGGGATACCGGTGTCGGTGGCCGCGGCCTGCTTCTCGATGCGGCGGAGGTCGGCGCCGGCCACGTACTCCAGCTCGATGAAGTGTACGCCGCCCTCGGTGCCGAACTCGTTGATGCGCGCGATGTTGGGGTGGTCGAGGCGCATGGTGATGCGGGCCTCGTCGCGGAACATGGTGAAGAACTCTTCGTCCTCCACCAGGTGCGGGAGGATGCGCTTGATGACCACCAGCTTCTCGAAGTCGCCCTCGCCCTTCCTGGCCAGCAGCACCTGCCCCATGCCGCCGGCGGCGAGCTTCTTGAGCAGGGTGTAACGGCCGAAGGGGATGGGCATCGCGGCGTCAGCCGACGAGTGTAAGCGGCAAGCCGCCTCCGCCGAAGCCTGAAACCACCGCCGGTCAGCTCTTCAGCCGGTAGCCCCGGCGCAGCATCTCCCGGGCCACCACGGTGGCGGTGAGCGCGACGCCCAGCAGCAGCCCCAGCCCGAGCGGCGAGCCCTCCGAGGTGCCCAGCATGCCCGCGCGCAGGCCCTCCACCATGTGCACCACCGGGTTGAGCGCGCTGATGCTGCGGAAGGGCTCGGGCAGCGAGGCCACCGAATAGAAGACGCCGCCCAGGAAGGTGAGCGGCAGCATGAGGAAGGTGGGGAAGAAGTTTATCTGCTCGAACTTCTCGGCCCAGATGGCGGCCACCAGGCCCAGCACCGAGAACACGTAGGCCGAGAGCAGCAGGAAGAGCAGCGTGGTGAAGACGTGGGCCACCGGCGCGGTGGTGAAGAGCAGCGCCACGCCCCAGGTGAGCAGCCCCACCAGCAGGCCGCGGACCATGGCGCCGGCCACGAAGCCGAAGAGCAGCTCCGCGGGGCCCAGCGGCGCCACCAGCACGTCGACCAGCGTGCCCTGCAGCTTCATGATGAAGAAGGAGCTGGAGGCGTTGAGGAAGGCGTTGTTGGCGATGCCCAGGAACACCAGGCCGGGCACGATGAACTGCATGTACGGCACGCCGTCGACCTCGCGCTGCACCGCGCCCACCGTGTACGAGAAGACGATGAAGTAGAGCGCGGTGCTGATGAGCGGCTGGAGGATGGTCTGCCCCGGCACGCGCAAGAAGCGGCGCACCTCTTTCATCAACAGCGTGCGGGCGCCCCACAGGTTCATCGGTCGGCCTCCTGACCATTCAGCACGCGCACCAGGATGTCTTCGAGCTTCGCGGGGCGCAGCGCGAGGTCGGCCACCGGCAGCTGCGCGGCGTACGCGGAGCGCAGCACCTCGGCGCCGCTGGGGCCGCCCGGGCGCTCGATGAAGGTCAGCGCCCGGCCGTCGTCGTCGAGCGTCCCGGCGACGCCGTCGGGCAGCGCGCGCACCGGCGCCGAGAAGCGCACGGTCCACGCGCGCTCGCCCATGCGCCGCATCAGCGCGGCCTTGTCTTCGACCAGCAGGAGCCGCCCGCCGTCGATGATGCCCACGCGGTCGGCGAGCTCCTCGGCCTCTTCGAGGTAGTGGGTGGTGAGCACCACCGTGGTGCCCTGCTCCCGGAGGCGGCGCACGTAGCTCCACAGGTCGCGGCGCAGCTCCACGTCGACGCCGGCGGTGGGCTCGTCGAGGAACACCAGCTTCGGGCGGTGCACCAGCGCCTTGGCGATGAGCAGCCGCCGCTTCATGCCTCCCGAGAGCGCCCGCGTCTGGGTGTCGGCCTTGGCGGTGAGGGCCAGCGCGGCCAGCAGCTCGTCGATGCGCGCGTCGTCGTGGCGCTGACCGAAGTAGCCCTGCTGGATGCGCAGCGACTCACGCACGGTGAAGAACGGGTCGAAGTTGATTTCCTGGGGGACCAGGCCGACGCTGTAGCGGGGCGTGACGCCGTCGACGTCGAGGTCGACGCCGAAGAGGCGCACCGTGCCGGAGGTCTTCTTCACCAGGCCGCAGACCGCGCCGATGAGGGTGGTCTTGCCGGCGCCGTTGGGGCCCAGCAGGGCGAAAATCTCACCGGCGCCGATGCGCAGCGAGACCGCGTCGAGCGCCCGCTGGGTCTTGTATTGCTTGGTGAGGGACTCGAGCTCGAGCGCCGGGGTCATGGCGGAGGTCGTTTGACACAACCGGCGCGCGCTTCAATCAACTGTTGGTGCCGGTGCGGCTGAAGTAAGTCCGGAGTCTCGATGAGAGCGCTCTCCCTGGTCGTCGCCGCCGCCGTCGTCGTGAGCTCCGTGCCTGCCCGCGCTGAGGACGCACCCCGGAGCACCCGTGGCGCGTTGTCGGGCGTGGGCGTGGCGTTGCTGGTGCTGGGGGTCACCGGGTTGGGCATGGGCCTGGGCGGTGTCATCAACTTCGTCAGCGCGGACGAGCGCCTCGCGCTGTACCGGAGCGGCGCTCAATCCGAGGACGCGGCGGTCGTCTCCGTGCTGCGGAGGCAGCGGACGGACGCGGAGGTGTTGCCCTGGGTGGGGCTCGGCGCGGGCGTGGCGCTGCTCGCCGCCGGCGTCCTCTGCGTCGTGCTGGACGCGCCCCGTCCGTTGCCGGTGGCCTTCGTGCCCACCGCGCAGGGCGGGCTGTTGACGCTCTCGCTCCCGCTGTGAGCCGCTACTCGGTCGCCAGCCAGAGGATGGTGCCCAGGACCAGCGCCCCCGCGGCGATGCCGGTGGCCAGCGCCACGCTGTAGCCGGTGTTGGCGGTGTCGACGAGCTGCTGGGCCTCCGCGCGGGTGAGGGGCACCGGCTCGGCGACCAGCCCTTGGTCGAGCTCGCCGCGCGCGCCGCTCGCCACGCCGAGGAAGATGCCGGAGGTGATGGCCGAGGCCGCGGCGGCGCCGCCCATGAGGTAGGCGGGCACGCGGGTGCGCGGCGTCGGCTTCTGCGTGAGCATCAGCGGGTCGGCCTCTTTCGTGTCCTGCGGCGGGGGGAGGGGCGGCGGCGGCTCCGTCGGCGCGTCGTCCGGCGGCGTCGGCGGGGGGAGGGCCGCGAGCACCTGCTTGCCGAGCTCCCGAAGCTGCGCGAGGTGGCGCTCCTCGAAGCGCCCCTTCACCACGAAGGTGAGCTGCCCCACCGCCGCGCCGTCGTGCACCCGCAGCGCCTCGAGGTCGATGGTGGTCTGCTTCTTTCCCACGGCCAGCGTCACCGCCACGAGCGCGGGGAGCCCGGCGGTGCGCCCGGCGTCGCGCAGGCACGCGCGGTCGCCCTCGCAGTTGGTGGAGAGCCGCCGCGTCTCGAGGGCGGTCTCCTCGAAGGCCCTGGCGATGGCGCTCAGGTACGTCTCGGCCGGGGTGCTGGACTTGCCCAGCTGGGCCGACAGGGTCAGCCCGGTCGCGGGGGCCGAGGCCAGCGCCATCGTCACGAGTGCGGTCCACATACGCTGGCGGGAGCCAAGCACAGAACGCCGCCCGGCGCGCAGGTGTCACCGGAGGCTCCGGAAACGGGCTATGGCCGCGCGATGCGGATTCCGAGGGCTGCGTTCGGCTTGGTGAAGGAGGTGGCCAGACACCTGTTGCGGCGGCCCGTGGTGGGGTTGGTGGCGGTGGCCCGCGACGAGGCCGGACGCCTGCTGTTGATTCGTCGGGGCGACACCGGCGAGTGGTGTCTCCCCGGGGGGACGCTCGAGTGGGGCGAGACGTTCCGCGAGCTGCTGCCGCGCGAGCTGAAGGAAGAGGGAGGCGTCGCGCTGCTGGAGGAGGGCGAGCTGCTGGGCCTCTATTCCAACCCCGGCAGGGACCCGCGCTTTCACGCCGTCACCGCGGTGGTGGCCGCGCGCGTCTCCGGCATCCAGGCGCCGCCGATGAACCCGCTGGAGATTCTCGAGGTGCGCTTCTTCGCTGACGGGGAGGTGCCCTCGTCGCTCTCGCATGGGATGACCGACGTGTTGGCGCGCGCGCTGTCCGGCGCCCGCCATTGGGAGTGACGCGCGCTTTAGATGTCTTGCACCTCGTGGACCGCCCGCGGGTTGTGTGGTGTGGCGCCAGTTCCCTCCTCACTTCAGGCAAGACCCGATGCTTCGAAACAACTGGTTGGTAGCGGCGTGCGCAGGTTTCCTCGTGACGTTCGTCGGCGCCGCCAGCTGCGGTACGTCGGGCCAGTGCTCCAGCAACACCTGCAGCGGCTGCTGCGATGAAAACGGCGAGTGTCAGAAAGGAAACCGCCCGAACGCCTGCGGGTACACCGGCGCGGCGTGCGCGACGTGCCAGGGCTTCGACCAGTGCATTCTTGGCCAGTGCAGCACCCAGGGAAACCACGGAGGCTTCGGCGGTGGCTTCGTGACGACGGGCGGCGGCGCGGCCACGGGCGGCGGTGATGCGACGGGCGGCGGCGACGCGACGGGCGGCGGCGACGCGACGGGCG
>CALNBU010000445.1 GCA_937875615.1 uncultured Archangium sp. | reverse complement strand
GTAGAGCGAGTCACGCATCGTGGTCACCTGCTGAAGAGTTCGAGGTTCTGCGGAGGCGTGGCCTCCACCGGCTGCGACACATGGCACTTCCGGCAGCGGGCCTCGTAGGCCCCCGCCGCGCCCACCACCACCCGCTCCGAGGAGTTCGACAGCCGCTGACTCCGGTTGGCGGGGTTCCCGCACACCACGCAGATGGCCAGCTCCTTGGTGACGTACTCGGCCACCGCCAGCAGCTGCGGCATGGGCTCGAAGGGCTTGCCCAGGTAGTCCTGATCGAGGCCCGCGCAGATGACGCGACAGCCCTGCGCCGCCAACGCCTCACACACCGCCACCACCTCCGGCCCGAGGAACTGCACCTCGTCGATGCCCACCACCTCGGTGTCGGGCCGAAGCTGCGCCAGGATCTCCTCGGCGCGGACCACCGGGGTGGCGACGATCTTCAGCTGCGAGTGGCTCACCACCGCCAGCTCGTCGTAGCGGTTGTCGATGTTGGGCTTGAAGACCTGCACCTTCTGCTTCGCGTACAGCACCCGCTTCAACCGGCGGATCAGCTCCTCGGTCTTGCCGGAGAACATCGAGCCGCAGATGACCTCGATCCACCCGATGTCCTTGGGGAACTGGTGCATGGCGGTCAGGGCTCCAGATCGAGGAGCTTCGCGATCGTCTGCGCGTCGGCCCCGGGGAACTGGAAGGCGCTCATTTCCTCGAGCGAGGCCCAGCGGTGATCGTTCACCTTCTCGTGGCTGACCAGCTGGTCCGGCCGCGCCAGCGAGCACCGGAAGACCCGGAAGTCGACCACGTAGCTGTCGTACGCGTGCTGGGTGGCCATGGCCTGCGCCACCACCACCACCTCGAGCCCGAGGCGCTCGCGCAGCTCCCGCTGGAGCGCGGCGACGTCTTCTTCTCCGTCGTTCACGCGGCCGCCAGGGAACTCCCACAGCAGCGGGAGCGAGGCGGTCTTCGCGCGCTGGGTGATGAGGTAGCGGCCTGGCTCACGCTCGAGCATGGCGCCCACGACGCGAATGGAGCGACGATTCACGGGCCGCAGAAGTACCAGAACCGGCGGATCAGCGCAGCCCGTAAAGTCCGTGACTGCGCGCGCGCTCCAGCACTGCGGCGGGCACCAGATCTGCCGGCGCGTCGCCCGCCTCCAGGCGCCGGCGGATCTCCGTCGACGACACCTCGGCCATTGGCGGCCCCAACACTCCGGGCGCCGGGTAGCCAGCGCGGTGCAGCACCGTCACCTCCACCATCCGGGAGATGCGGTCCCACGCCTTCCACTTCGGCAGCTCGGCCAGGATGTCGGAGCCGATGATCCACCGGAAACGGACGTCGGGGTGCTGCGGCAACAGCCACTCCAACAGCTCGATGGTGCGCCCCTCTCCGCCCACCTCGCTCTCGGCCCGGCTCACCCGCAACCACGGCCCCACCTCGACGGCCATGGCCTCACACATCGCCAACCGGGCCTCCCAGGGCGCGAGCTCCTTGCCGAAGGGGTGGTGGAAGCTGGGCACCAGCCACACCTCCTCCACCCGCAGCGTGGCGCGCACGTAGACCGCCGCCATCAGGTGACCGACGTGCGGCGGGTTGAAGGAGCCCCCCAGGAGCGCGACCTCTCGCATCTCACTTCACCGACAGTCTGGTCTTGCCGCCGCCGAGCACGATGGGCTGCCGGTCGATCAGCGCCTCACCCGCCAGGGTGAAGGCCGAGTAGGTGACCTGACGCTCCGCCAGCTCCAACAACCCCACCGTGGGGAGCTCGCCCTTGAGCCGCCCGGGCGAGATGAAGGTGCGCGGGCCTATCTGCACCACCTTCGGCTCGGCGTCCTTCCCGTGCACCAGCACCACCGAGTTGATCATGTCTTCTTTGTCGAGGTCGTTCTTGTCGTGCACCAGGCAGCACAGCGCGTCGCCCACCATCTCCAGCACCTTCCTCGGCACCGAGCGGTTCTGGTAGGCCATGGAGCCCTTCTCCGGCGCCCGCAGGATCTTGTCCTTCATCCGCGCGAGCTCCTCGATGGCCAGCGCCTGCTCGTGCGCGGTCCCGAAGGCCGCCGGGCGCTCCAGTTGGTCGAGCCCGATGAGGAAGCGGCCCACGTCTTCGAGGAAGTCGTCGCTGCTGTAGTCGCTCGCGGCCTTCACCTCTTCGCGCTTCCACCTCACCCAATCGTCGAGATCATCGAAGCGCCCGCCGGCGAAGAGGAAACGCCGCGCGCCCCGGGCGGCCAGAAACTTCAGGGCCGCGTCGAAGGCGGTGAGATCTCCGTCGCTGTCAGAAAAGACGCCGATGGCGGCCATGGGTCAGGAATACAGAGCATAGCGTCGTCGCAGCGGCTCGAAAGCCTCTCTCTGCGAATCGAACCCTTCGAGCAGCGCGTTCAGCACCCCGCCCGCCTCCAGGCGCGCGCGGACCTGCGCGGTGCCACACAGCAGGTCGAAGGCCGGCACGTCGTCGACGAACTCATAGGCGTCGGCCCGCCAGGCGAAGTCGGCGCCACCCAGCTCCCGGCACACCTTGAAGACCGCCACCCCCGTGCGCAGCGGCAGGAACGTGCGGGCGTCGGTGACGTGGATGAAGGCGCCCTCGCACGACCGGCCCTGCCACTTGTCGAAGGTGGGCGTGAAGGCGCACGGCCGAAACACCACCCCGGGCAACCCGAGCGCGTTGAGCTCACCGGCCACCTCGCCGCTCTTCAGGTACGGCGCGCCGAACTGTTCGAAGGGCCGGCAGGTGCCGCGGCCTTCGGACACGTTGGTGCCCTCACCCAGGCACATGCCCGGGTACACCAGCGCGGTGTCGGGCGTGGGCATGTTGGGGGACGGCGGCACGAAGCCCCGGCCGGTGTCGCGCCAGTCGTGCGCGCGGGTGAGGCCCTCCACCGGCGTCACGTGCAGCTCGGCGCCGAAGCCCTGCGTCTCGTTGAGCAGCCTGGCGAGCTCCCCCGCGGTCAGGCCGTGCCGGGTGGGCAGCGGGTAGAGCCCCACGAAGCTGCGGAAGCCCTCGTTCACCAGGTTCCCCTCGGTGAGCGACAGGCCGATGGGGTTGGGCCGGTCGAAGACGTAGAAGGCCACCTTCGCCTGCGCCGCGGCCTTCATCGCCAGGGCCATGGTGTAGATGTACGTGTAGTAGCGGCTGCCGACGTCCTGGATATCGAACACCAGCGCGTCGAGACCGGCGAGCCATTCCGGCCTCGGCGTCAGCGACTCGAAGGTGTGGCCGTAGAGGCTGTAGACGGGCACCCCGGTGCGCGCGTCGCGGGCCACGTCGTCGACGGCCACCATGTACTGCGCCTCGCCGCGCACCCCGTGCTCCGGCCCGAAGAGCGCGGCCAGCGTCACGCCCGGCGCGGCGTGCAGCAGGTCCACCAGGTGTCGGTACTGCACGTCGACGGAGGTGGGGTTGACGATCAGCCCCACCTTCTTGCCCTTGAGGTCCGCGAAACCGGAAGCCACCTGAACGTCGATGCCGAAGCGCATGGGGCCGGCAGCCATACCCTGTTGTCCGGCGCCGCTCACTGAGTTCGTCGTGAATATCTGGCGCGTGGTGCCGTCGACCTCGCCTCGTCGTCTGTCCGCCCTCTCTACCTCCCGAGCCCACGATGACCCGGCTGCTGCTCGCGCTCTCCACCCTCGCCCTCTCCGCCTGCGGAACCCCCTCCCGAGACGACGGAGGCGCCCTGCTCCCACCCACCGGCGGCGGAGGCCAACTCCCGACTCAGCGCACCTGGAGCAGCTGCGGGATCCCCACCCGCTTCGTGGTCGACTCGACCTCCAGCGACGGCGGTTGCGCCGGTGCACCCCAGGCGGCCTCCCTGGTGACGTTGACCACCAGCACGGACCGCGACGGCGTGCTCGCCTTCGGTGCAGATGCCATCCCCGTCTCGCTGAGCGACGACTGCTCGTTCCAGGGCGCGACCTGCGACGCGCTCGATGGCGGTGAGGGTCATTGGCGCTCCGCCACCATCGCGGTCGAAACCGGGGGCAGCGCGCTCCGGGTGCGCTTCTCCCGAGAGCACTACGAGCGCCACGTCAACCTCTGCGCGCAGGATGGAGAAGCGACCCTCCTCGGCGCCCCGGCCTGCCTGCTCGAGGGGACCTGGACCTTCACCTCGCCTCCCGCGCTCACCGCCGGCGCCTGTGACACCACCTGGAGCGGGCCGCTGCGCATCGGCGACGGCGGCATCTCCTTCGGCTCCACGGAGTTTCCCGCCGAGCTCGACCTCTCGCGCTGCACGGGGACGGGCGCGCGCGGGGGCAACCTCGACGTGTGGCTCTTCAACGGCGCGCCCCGCTCGGCCAGCGTGCAGGTCGAGGTGGCCGGCACAACCCTCACCGGGCGCATCGACGACGCGCTGGTGGGCACCACCACCATCGGCGACGTCTCCTGTGACGGCGGCACCTTCACCTTCGTCGCGACCCGGGAGCCCGCCCCTGCCGAGCCCCGCGTCGCCGGGTGCGACGTGCCGCGGCCTCCCTTCGTGGTGGGCGACGGGCGCTGTGAGCCCGAAGCGGGCGAGACCTGCTTCTCCAGTGACTGCGCCTGCGCGGCGCCGCTCTCGTGCCGCGGCGCCGCGGTCGGCTGCGTCCTCACCTGCAACACCGACGAGCAGTGCGCAGCGACGGAGCGCTGCGGCGTCGGCCGCTACTGCGTCCCGGCGGGTAGCGCGACGGAAGGTGGCGGGTGCGACGACGACGACGACTGCGTGCGGGCGCTGGTGTGTGGACGCGCCGGCAACGTAGAGGGTGGCGTCTGCGCCACGCGGTGCACCAACGCGACCCAGTGCAGCGAACAGCAGAGCTGCCGCGACGGTTCCTGCTTCACGCCCATCCCCATCGGAGGCGCCTGCACCGACATCTCCGACCCGTGGCAGAACATGCGCATCGGCATCTACCAGCAGCGGGCCGCGACCGGCGACCCGCGCACGATGATGATGATGCGTCAGCCGCAGCTGGCCCAGCCCCA
>CALNBU010000444.1 GCA_937875615.1 uncultured Archangium sp. | reverse complement strand
GGCAGGCCGCGTCGGGCGCGGCGCGCTTCACCCGGAGAATCAGCTGCTCCATCCACCCGCGCGCCTTCGCCACGGAGTAGCGGCCCAGCGACATGTCGAAGGCGTCGTTGCCGCCCACCATCAGCACCACCAGGGCGGGGTTGCGCGCGGCGAGCTGCGCGGCGAACAGGGCCTCGTCTTCACGCAGCAGCACCTGCGCGGTGGCGCCGGGCAGGCCCAGGGAGTCGAGCACCACCCCGGGCAGCTCGCTCTCGATGGCCACTCCGTCGAGGCGCACGCTGCCGCGGGTGCGCAGCAACAACTCCTTGGTGGCCTCCGGCAGCACCACCCGCTCGAAGGCCGGCGCCCGCGTCCACGCGCTGACCTCGATGTCCTTGATGCGCTCGCCGTCGGCCAGCACCTCCACCTGCCCGCCCTCGGGCTGGCGCACCAGGAACAGCTCCGCGCGCCGGCCGCCGGCCACGGCGTACTTCGTGGTCTGCGGCGTGGTCGCGCTGAACGCGGCGCCCGAGAACCCCGCCGCGGCGAAGGGCGTCTCGTCGGTAATCTTCTCGATGGCCCAGCCCTCGCTCGCGGTGCCGCTCCGCACCGTGCGCCCGGCGCCCCGCGTGGGGCGGTCGACGAACATGAAGCCCAGCCCGCCGGAGCCGTGCCGCGCCTGCAGCAGGTTTCGGGTGGTGTCGGTGATGTGGTCCGAGGCGATGAGCGAGGTGCCGATGGTCACCACCCGCACCGGCCGGGGCTCGTCGCCGCGCAGCGCCCGCAGCCCCTCGAAGAAGGGCGTGAGCGCCGTGGCGCTGCAAGCCTCGTCCACGCAGGGGCCCACCACCGGGGCGTGCACCGCCTGCACCTTGCGGATGATGACCTCCCACTTGCGGGCGAGGGCCTCGTCTTCTTTGGTGCGGCGCCTGGGCGTGGCCGCCTTGCGCACCACGCGCGGCGCGTCGACCTCCACCTCGAGGTCCATCTCCGGGAACTCCTGCACCGGCGCTTCGGCCGCCGCCTCGGCGTCCCAGTCGACCGTGGGCGTCCCCGACTTCTTCGTCGCCGGAGGACGAACGGCCGCCAACAACGTCCCGGCGGGGTCCTCCCGCAGCGTCGGCAGGGGCCTCAGCGACTCCGGCAACGGGAGCACGGACAAGCCGAGCGCCAACCCCAGCGTAGAGAGCACCGTCCAGACGACGT
>CALNBU010000443.1 GCA_937875615.1 uncultured Archangium sp. | reverse complement strand
AGCGCCTCGAGCCAATCGATGACATGCGCGGCGCGCTGCCCGTAGGCCTGCACGACGACGCCGAACCCGTCCCAGCCCACCAGCCGGTCATCGGCCACGGTGGCGCCGACGTAGAGCGTGTCGCGGCGGAACGCGGCCTTCAGCTTGAGCGAGGCCGAGGCGCCCTCGGCGGTGTCGGCCAGCTTCAGCTCGAGCGCGGGCGCCAGGTCTTTCAGGTTGCCATCGACGACGGGTTCCTTCGCCAGCGAGGGGAGAGGCTTGAGCGGCTTCTCGGCCGGAGCCGCGGAGAGCAGGGCGCTGACGCAGAGGTGGGCGAACATCGTTGAGCGGCCCCTAGCACAGGCACGGCGCGCCGCTGAAGCCCCGTCCCGTCCGGGCCGGGTGGGTCACGGCAGGCTGCCCAGCAGCTGCCTGAAGACGCGGCGCACCACGCGGATGAGCTCCTCCCGGACGCGGGCGTCGTCGCCGCGCATCGCCGGGGAGAGCGCCGCCAGCGCGTCGCGGGCGTTCTCCGCGGCCAGCGGCAGCGCGGCGAGCTCATCGCCCTGGAGCCCGTGGCCGCTGAGCACCGGCGGGTGCAGCACCTCGGCGCCGCCCAGGCGCAGCACCACCACCGCCACCACCAGCCCCGACTCCGCCAGCCAACGGCGCTCCTGGAGTGACTGCTCGCTCACCGGGGCCACGCCCTCGCGCCGCATCAGCAGGCGCCCGCTGGCGACGCGGCCCAGGTGTTGCCCGCCACCTTCGTTGAAGCCCAGCACGTCGCCGTCGGTGGCCAGCAGCAGCTGGTGCGGGAGCAGCCCGGTGTCGGCGGCGAGCTGCAGATGCTGCTGCAGGTGCCGCAGCTCTCCGTGGATGGGGACGAAGTGCCGGGGGCGCACCACCTCGAGGACGCGCCGCTGCTCGTCGCGGGAGGCGTGGCCGCTGACGTGGACGCCGGGCTCTTCCTGGGCGGTGATGACCCGCACGCCGCGCGCCAGCATGCGGTTGATGAGCGCGCTCACGCCCGGCTCGTTGCCGGGGATGGTGCGCGAGCTGAGCACCACCGTGTCGCCCCGCTGCAGGCGCAGGGGCCCGGGCTCCGGCGCCAGCAGCCCCGACAGCGCCGCCCGCGGCTCGCCCTGACTGCC
>CALNBU010000442.1 GCA_937875615.1 uncultured Archangium sp. | reverse complement strand
GCGCCCGCCGCGGCCACCAGCCCCTCGATGCGGTGCACCACCTCGGACAGCGGCAACAGGGTGGAGTCGATCTGCACCGCGTCGTCCGCCGGCCGGAGCGGCGCCAGCTCCCGCTCGGAGTCTTCCTTGTCGCGCCGGTTCTGCTCCGCCAGCACCTGCTCGACCGGCTTCTCGTGGCCCTTCTGGAACAGCTCCTCGAAGCGCCGCCCTGCGCGCACCTTCGGATCCGCGAAGAGGAAGATCTTGAGCTCGGCGTCGGGGAACACCACCGTGCCGATGTCACGGCCCTCGAGGATGGCGCCCTCGCTGGCCGCCAGCGCCAGCTTCCGTTGCAGCCCGAGCAGCGCGCCCCGCACCACCGGCTGCGCCGAGACCCGGCTGGCGGCGAGCGAGTTCTCCGGCGTGCGGATCGCCTCCGAGACGTCTTCCCCGTCGAGGAAGACGTGGTTCTTCTCTTCGCTCATCTTGAAGGCCACCGACAACCCGTCGACCACCCGCTGCAGACCGGCCTCGTCATCCAGCCCCACCCCGCCCCGTCGGGCCTTCAGCGCCACGCACCGGTAGATGGCCCCGGTGTCCACCAGGGTGAAGCCCAGGCGCAGCGAGAGGATCTTCGAGACGCTCGACTTGCCGGCGCCGGCCGGACCATCGATGGCGACGATCAGCGGCCGCGCCATGCTCACTTGCCGAGGAACGCGCCCAGCGCGCGGAACTTCTTGTAGCGGTCGGCGATCAGCCCCTGCGGAGACAGCGCCTTCAGCTCAGCCAGGTGCCGACGCAGCGAGGCCCCCAGCGTGGCCGCGGTGGCGCGTGGATCACGGTGCGCGCCACCCGCCGGCTCCTTGAGCACGTCGTCGACGACGCCCAGGGTCTGGAGGTCGCGCGCGGTCAACTTGAGCGCCTCGGCGGCCTTGTCGGCGCGGGTGGCGTCACGGAAGAGGATCGACGCGCAGCCCTCGGGCGAGATGACGGAGTAGATCGAGAACTCCAGCATCAACACGCGGTTGCCCACCCCGATGGCCAGCGCGCCGCCCGAGCCGCCCTCGCCGATGACCGTGGAGATGACCGGCACCGGCAACCCGGCCATCACCTCGAGGTTCATGGCGATGGCCTCCGCCTGGCCGCGCTCCTCCGCGCCGATGCCCGGGTACGCGCCGGGCGTGTCGATGAAGGTGAAGATGGGCCGGTTGAAGCGCGCCGCCAGCTCCATCAGCCGCCGCGCCTTGCGGTAGCCCTCGGGCCGGGGCATGCCGAAGTTGCGGCGCATGTTCTCCTTGGTGCTGCGCCCCTTCTGGTGGCCCATGACCAGCACCGGCTCGCCGTCGAGGCGCGCGAAGCCGCCCACCAGGCTCTCGTCTTCGGCGAAGAGTCGATCGCCGGCCAGCTCGCAGAAGTCGGTGAAGAGGTGCTGCACGTAGTCGGCGAAATACGGGCGCGCGCTGTGCCGGGACAACTGCACCACCTGCCAGCGGCTCAGGTCGCTGAAGATCTCCTCCTGCAGCTTCCTGGCCTTCTTCTCGAGGCGGCCGATCTCCGGGCTCATATCGACGGAGCCCGAGAGTCCCTTGAGCTCTTCGATCTTCTTCTCGAGCTCGAGCAGCGGACGCTCGAACTCCAGCGCGTGGGCGATGTTGAGGGCCATGTGGGCGTGGTCTCGTTCACCCGGCGCGGAAGGTCAAGCCGAGACGTTGACGCTCTGAGTTGAAACGTGGTCAGCAGCGCCCATGCGCGCGCTGAACGAGAGCGGGATCCCCGAAGCCTTTCGCCCCGGCCCACCGCAGGCGCAGCGCGAGTACCTGCTGGGTGGCCGGCTGGAGCAGTGGACGGGACCGCTGAGCGAGGTGCGCTCCCCGGTGTACCAGCAGACGCCGGAGGGCCCGGCGCCCCTGGCGGCGGTGGCGCGCGCCGGCGCTTTCGCAGGCCGCATCGAGCACGTCGAGCGCTTCACCGAGTCCATGCGCGACCGTCGCGCCGAGATCGTCAAGCTGCTGATGTGGGAGATCGGCAAGACGCTCAAAGATGCCGAGAAGGAGTTCGACCGCACCGTCGAGTACATCCTCGAGTCGATCTCCGCGCTGAAAGAGCTCGACCGCACCTCCGCCAAGCTGGTGCAGGCCCAGGGGATCATGGGGCAGGTGCGCCGGGTGCCGCTCGGCGTGGCGCTGTGCATGGGCCCCTACAACTACCCGCTGAACGAGACCTTCAGCACCTTCATCCCCGCGCTGCTGATGGGCAACGCGGTGGTGCTCAAGCCCGCGAAGCTCGGCGTGCTGCTGATGCGACCGCTCCTCGAGCCGCTGCGCGACTGCTTCCCGCCGGGCGTGGTGAACGTCATCTACGGCCGCGGCCGCGAGACGGTGGGCGCGCTGATGGCCTCGGGCCGGGTCGACGTGCTGGCCTTCATCGGCACCAACCGGGGCGCCCGCGAGCTCAAGAAACTTCACCCCCACCCACACCGGCTCAAGGCGGTGCTCGGCCTCGACGCCAAGAACATCGGCGTGGTGATGCAGGACGCGGAGCTCGACCTGGCCGTCAGCGAGTGCCTGCAGGGCACGCTCTCCTTCAACGGTCAGCGCTGCACCGCGCTCAAGTTGCTGCTGGTGCACGCGGACATCGAGCAGGCCTTCATCGAGAAGTTCAGCGCGGCGGTCTCGGCGTTGAAGTCAGGGCACCCCTGGGAGCCCGGCGTGGCCATCACCGCGCTGC
>CALNBU010000441.1 GCA_937875615.1 uncultured Archangium sp. | reverse complement strand
GGCGGCGCGGCCTCGTAGCGCTGCAGCATCACCAGGGCCCGCTGATTGCCGGGCTCATTGGTCAACACGCGCTTGAGCAGCTCCATGGCGCCGGTGCGGTCGCCCTGCACGTCGAGCCAGAGCGCCGAGTCAATGAGCTGATCGCTGTCCCCACTCACGGCGCGCACCATGTCAGGGCTTGGGCGACCGCGCCACCACGCGCAGCGCCCGCTGGTCAGCGGGGCCTGGCCACCACCCGCCAGGCGGAGGTCCACAGCGCGGCCTCGCGCCGGGTCAGGCGTCCGCGGAGGAGGCTGGCGAGGAGATCCTCCACCGCGTGCCGGTCGTCTCGAGGATCTCGCAGGAAGTCGCTGGCGCGCAGCCCCAGCTCCATCGCGTGCTTGAGCTGGCGCACGGCGGCGTCGTCGGCGAGCACCGGGCTTGAGGCGCGCACCTCGCCCCGGCGGGCCTGGGCCAGCTCGTAGCCGTAGACGATGACCGCCTGCGCGAGGTTGAGCGAGGGCTGCTCGTCGGCCGAGGGGATGAAGGAGAGCGCGTGGCACTGGGCCAGATCCTCGTTGCGCAGCCCGTGGCGCTCGTCGCCGAAGACCAGCGCCCACTTCTCGTCGCCGCGCTCGCCGAGGTGCGTGGCCAGCTCGCGCGGCGTCAGGCGCTGCTTGCCCTCGATGGAGCGCATGGTGGTGCCCACCACCCAGCTGCAGTCGGCGATGGCCTCCTCCAGCGAGGGCACGAGGCGCACGCTCTCGATGAGGTCGAAGGCCTTCACCGCCATCCGGTTGAGGCCGGGGGCCTCCAGCAGCTGCGGGTTGGGCGAGACCACCACCCAGTCGCTCAAGCCGAAGTTCTTCATGGCGCGCGCGATGGCGCCGAGGTTGTCGGCGTTTCGCGGGCGGAGCAACACGAGTCTGGGCGGAACCATCGGGCGGCGGCTTTTACGCTATGAGCGCCGCATGCGCACCGAGGCGTCGTCGTTCGCCATCATCTCGCCCCGGAAGGACTTCCTCTTCTTCTTCGCGTCGATCTCCGTGGTGCTGGTGGTGTGGTTCGCCTCGTCGCAGCTCCAGGTCCCCGGCTTCGCGGTGCTGGCGGCGGTGGCGGTGGTGTCGAACGGCCCGCATCTCATCAGCACCTGGACGCGCGTGTACCTCGATCGCCGGGAGTGGGCCTCGCGCAAGACGGCCACCGTGCTGGTGCCGGCGCTCATCGCGCTGGCGGTGCTGCTGGTGACCCTGGGGCTGCGCCGCGAGGGTACGCGGCTGCTCAACTCGATCATCCTCTACTGGGCGACCTGGCACTTCGTGGCGCAGAACTGGGGCATCCTCCGCATCTACCAGCGCAAGTCGGGCGAGCCGCTGGAGGGCCTCGCGGTGCGTCTCGAGCGGCCGCTGCTGGTGCTCTCGGCGCTCTTCTGTCTGCTGCACCGGCTGGCGACCGGCCCGCGCGTGCTCTTCGGGGTGGAGGTCTTCTACCCGGCGATCCCGGTGGCGGCGGTGCGCGCGCTGCTGGTGCCGCTGGTGGCCATGCTGGCGCTGCTGGTGGTGCTTCGGGTGCGCGCCCGCCACGCGCCCACCGCCCGCGCGGCGTGGGTCCGGCTGGCCTTCATCGTGTGCTCCTTCTTCGGCTTCTTCGTGCCGTTCCAGCTCATCACCAGCGACGACACCAGCGCCTTCGCGGCGGCGGCCTGCTGGCATGGGCTGCAGTACCTGGGGATGGTGCGGCACTACAACCTCAACGCCTGGCGCGGCGGCGTCGACGAGCGCGCGCGGCTCATCTCGTGGCTCTCGCAGCCCGGCTGGCGGCGCGGCTTCCTCTACTGGTGCCTGCTGATGGCGCTGGCCGGAGCGGTGTACGTGGTCATCTTCGCGCTGTCGGTGGTGACGCCCTGGCCCTTCTACACGTGGGCCGCGGTGGTGTGGGTCAGCCTCACGCTCTCGCACTACTGGCTCGACGGCGTCATCTGGAAGCTCCGGCGCCCGGAGCTGGCGGCGCGGGTGGGCATCGCCCCCGCCAGCTGAGGCCACCTGCACTCGGAGACAGGTCGTCCTGCACCGCAGGACAGTGAAGTCTGACGCCCGTGATCTTACTCTTGGGTCATGAGCGGGTCGGCCGGCAGCGCAGCACAGCTTCTTGGAGAGCTCCGCGGCGCGCTGGTGGAGTTGTTCCACGGCGCGCGGGACTTCGACATCCGCCAGTTCGAGGCGCTGTCCGCCGAGCAGCTCATCGCCGCGCTGGGCACGCCCACCCGGACGCTGCTCGATCGCACCGTCTCCGTGTTGCAGCGCCTGGTGGAGTACAGCGACAGCATCTCCGAGGCGCAGGCGGGGCCCAACTTCGAGCTCTCGGTCGACGACGTGCTGCGCACCTCCACGCCGTCGTCGCTGGTGGGCGACCTGGCCTTCATCTCGCTCACCGAGCTCCGTCAACATCAGGCGCGGCTGAGCTCCCACCGGGACACCGGCGACGCGTGGGAGATGATGTGCGACTGCGCCAGCACCCTGCGGCGGATCCAGAAGTCGGCGGCGGCGCTGGAGCGGGCGCTCTCGGAGCTCGACGGCCGCCCGCCCGAGCTGCCCTACAACTCGGAGCTCAAGGTGTCGCTCGAGGTGCGGCGCCAGTACCGCAAGCTGTGGCGCTTCGTGGAGCAGGCCGGCGAGGTCGGTCGCGAAGACGTGCTGCAGCGGCTGCGGCAGGTGGGCACGCTGCTGGCGATGCTGGTGGGCCGGGACGTGTACCCGCACCTGCGCGAGGGAGATCGCTTCGCGCTGCGCGGCCTGCAGCAGCGGATCATCACCTGGCTCTCGCAGCAGTCCGAGGAGACGGTGGCCGGCCGGCGCATCTGGCAGGACTTCGCGGCCTTCGCCGAGATGCTGCGCCAGGTGAACCTGCGCCCGGAGTTGATGGAGCACGACGCGGCGGCGCTGGAGAGGGCGCGCACGATGCTGCAGAAAGGCAACGACACCGCGGGGCGGGAGGCGCTGGAGGCGGTGCTCGTGGGCGAGACGCGGCGCTCGACGCGCTGCTCGACGGCGAGTGTGAGACCCCGCCGCTGCTCGATGGGCTGGAGAGCGTGTTGGCGCGGCTCCCGGTGTCGGCGCCGCCGCAGCTCCTGGAGTGGACGTGACCGGGTCGCAGTCCGGCGGGGCCGGCTCGGTTGGGCTGTTGGAGGGCCTCTGTGCCGAGCAGGCCACCGGTGAGTTCATCTTCGCGGCGCCGGGCGTGGAGGTGCACGTCTACCTCCAGCAGGGGCGCATCGCGTGGGGCGTGACCAGCGAGGCCCGCTTCCTCTTCCGCCGGCAACTCGCGCAGGCGCTGGGCCTGGGCGAAGACGCGCTCAAGGAGCTGGTGGAGGACTGTCGACGGCTGGCGCGCCCGCTGGGCGAGGTGCTGGTCGAGCGCGGGCTGATGTCGCTGGAGGAGGTGCGGGCAGCGCTGCGACTGCAGGTGGAGGCGACCCTGGCCTCGCTGGCGCGCTGCGACGGCGCCCCGCACGTTTTTCTTCCCCGGGGAGAGACCTGGCTCACGTACGACGCCCGGCTCACCTTCGACCTGGGTGAGCTGGTCTCAGTCAAGGCGCCTGGCCCGTGAGCACCGAGGCGGTCCTTTCTTTGCGGAGGCTGGGCGTCGCCTTTCGCGAGCGCACCGTGCTCGCCGACGTGACCCTCGAGGTCCCTCCGCGGGGCGTCTTCACGTTGCTGGGCCCGGCGGGGGGCGGAAAGTCGACGTTGTTGCGGACGCTCGCGGGGCTCAACGAGGTGCAGCCGTCGCTGCGCCGCTGGGGCGAGGCCTTCTACCGGGGCCGCCGGGTGTCGACGGACAACCACCCGGTACTGGTGCAGCAGGACATGCGCCTCTTCGTGTCGACGGTGCGGGAGAACCTGGTCTCGGCCTTCTCCGACCGGCACGTGCTGACGCGCGCGGTCCAGCAGGAGCGCCTCGAGTCGTTGCTGCGCACCGCCGGCGCCTCCGACTTCCTCGGGTTGCTCGACGTCGACGCGCTCAGCCTGGCCGCCCCGCAGCGGAAGTTGCTGGGGGTGCTCCGCGCGGTGGCCACCGACGCGCCGATGATCTGCCTCGACGAGCCCACCGCGGCGATGCCGCCGGAGGTCGCCGAGAAGACGCTGCAGGTGATGCGCTGGTACGCGCAGTCGCACGCGGTGTTGTTCGTGACCCACCACCAGGGCCACGCGCGCGCGGTGGCCACCACCGTGGCGCTGCTCGCGGGCGGACGGGTGCAGGAGGTCGCGCCGGCGCGGGACTTCTTCGAGAGCGCCGAGCCGGTGACGAGACATTTCCTGGAGACCGGCGGCTCCCCGCTGCCGTCGCCCGACGCGGAGCC
>CALNBU010000440.1 GCA_937875615.1 uncultured Archangium sp. | reverse complement strand
GATCGCGTGCAGGTCCTGCACGACGGGGGAGACGCGCAGGGCCTCGCCGCCGCGGAGGCCATGCTGTCGCCATGAGCAAGTCGCTGCTGTGCCCGTGCGAAGACGTCACCACCGCCGAGGTGGCCCACGCCATCGGCCGTGGCTACCGGGACCTCGAGTCGCTCAAGCGCTTCACCGGCTTCGGCACCGGCATGTGCCAGGGCAAGCAGTGTCTGCACGCGGTGGCCCGCTTCGTGGAATCGCAGACCGGCTGCACACCCGACCAGCTCCAGCCCTTCACCCCGCGGCCGCCACTGTTCCCCACCGAGCTGAGCCAGTGGGCCGCGCTGGGCTTCGACGTCGCGCGCGCGCCGGCGGCCGGGGTGCTGGCGCCCGACGAGACCTTCCCCGCCCTGCGCGCGCCCCAGCCCGTGCAGTCGAAGGCCCGGGTGGTCATCATCGGCGGCGGCATCATGGGGCTGTCGCTGGCGTGGAACCTGGCGCAGCGGGGCGAGCGCGACGTGGTGGTGCTGGAGCGCGGCTACCTGTGCGCCGGCGCGTCGGGCCGCAACGGGGGCGGCATCCGCGCGCAGTGGGGGACGCCCACGCTCATCACCCTGGCCCGGCGCAGCCTCGAGCTGATGAGCCGCTTCGCCCGCGACATGGGCATCAACGTGTGGTTCCGCCGCGGCGGCTACCTCTTCCTCGCCAAGTCGGCGGAGGTGGCGAAGAAGCTGGAGCGCAGCGCCGCCCTGCACAACCGGCACGGCGTGCCCACGCAGCTGTTGACGCCCGACGGCGCGCGCGACGTGGTGCCCCACCTCACCATGCAGGGCGTGCAGGCCGCCGCGTGGAACCCCGACGACGCCGTCATCTTTCCCTGGGCCTTCCTCTGGGGCTACGCGCGGCAGGCCGCGGCGCTGGGCGTGGCCGTGGAGCCCTTCACCCGGGTGCAGGGCTTCGAGCAGCGCGACGGGCGGGTGACGAAGGTGGTGACGGACCGCGGCGACATCGCCTGCGAGACGGTGGTGCTGGCCGCGGGCGCGTGGAGCCCCGAGGTGGCGAAGCTGGCCGGCGTGCGGCTGCCCAACGAGCCACACCGCCATGAGATCTGCAGCACCGAGCCGCTCAAGCCCTTCCTGGGGCCGCTGGTGTCGGTGCTGGACTCCGGGGTCTACTTCTCGCAGTCCATGCGCGGCGAGCTGGTGGGCGGCATGGGCCACCCGCAGGAGCCGGCAGGCATGAACCTGTCGTCCACCGCCAGCTTCCTCCAGCGCTACGCCCAGGCCGTCACCGAGCAGCTCCCCGGACTGGGCACCTTGAAGGTGCTGCGCCAGTGGGCGGGGCCCTACGACGTCACGCCCGACAACTCACCCATCCTCGGGCCCACGCCAGGGCTCCCCAACCTGCTCCAGCTGAGCGGCTTCGTCGGCCACGGCTTCATGATGGCGCCGGCCGTGACCGAGCGCATGGCCCAGTGGATGGTGTCCGGCGAGTCGGACGAGCTGTTCGAGCGCTTCGCGCTTCAGCGCTTCGCCGAGGGGCGCCTGGAGCGCGAGGACATGGTCATCGGCTGAGCGGGCCGCTCGACGATCCACCCCCGGCACTGCTTCGCGCCGCAGAAGCAGCGCTCCTTGAGCTCCTCCGGCAGCGCGTAGTCGAAGAACAGCTCCTCACCCGGCTCGATGTCCCGCAGCGCCTGGAGCTGGGCCCACCCGTTGCCCCGGCGGGTGATGCCGGCCTCCACCACCACGTTGGGCTCGCACGAGTGGTTCACCCAGCGCGTCTGGTCCACCATGTCGAAGAAGATGCCGGGCTCGAGGATGAGCGAGTGCGTGTCGACCCGCTTCTCTTCCGCGCGCCACAGCACGCCCTCCACGTCACAGATGACCGAGCCCTGCTTGCGAAAGCGGGTGCTGATGACGCCGTAACCTGCCACCGGAGAGCGGATGACCTGAAGACCTGGAATGCGAGCCATGATGTTTCAACGCACGAGCCGGGAGAGCTCGATGAGCACCGTTTCTGTGAGGCACAGCCCTACCACCACCCCGTGTGTCGCGGTGCGGGTTGCGCCAGAATTTTCAGCGCCGACGTGCGCCAACACGCCGCCGAGCACGGCGCCGGCGAGCCCCGCGCCCACCGTCACCAGCGCCCACGGAACCAGGCCCCACGGGTTGTCGCGCCAGGAGAGCAGCAGCATCGCCACGCTGGCCCCGACCGCGCCGAGCGCCACGCTGCCGCCGACGACGGCCAGCGCGTGCCCCGCCGGCTGGTCCTGCGCGAGGAAGGCCCCCGCGGTGTAGCCGCCGGTCACCAGCAGCCCCGCCGCGCCGATGAGCAACCCGTCGCGCACCCGGCCCGCGCGCTGCGCGTCGGCGTGGGGGGCGTCGGCGCCCTGCAACGTCAACGCGAGAACGAGGAGAGCCGGAGAGACCACCACGAAGCAGCGTACATCGTCACTTCTCCGGGCGAAGGGCGTTCCTCGCCAACCAGAAGGCGCCGCGGAGCGCAGGCGATCCTCCGACGTCTGTCAGGGTGGCCTGGCGCCGCACATGTTTCTCAACAGCAGGTGCCCGGCGCCGGGCCTACGATGCGTTCCATGACCAGCGACACGCTCTCCGGCGACACGCACGTCACCAGCACGGGCACGGAAACGAAGCCCACCGCCAGCGGCGGGCTGCGCGGCACGGTGCTCCCCCGCATCGAGTGGGAGGGCCCCACGCCGCGCGTGAAGCCCTCCGAGCGGGTGCGCTTCGAGGAGCTGGGGTTGCTGGGCGAAGGTGGCATGGGCGAGGTGGTGCTGGCGGTGGACCACGACATCCAGCGGGAGGTCGCGCTCAAGCGGCTCCCCGAGAACTGCGACCTGGGCCGGGTGCTGCGCTTCGTCGAGGAGATCCGCACCGTGGGGCAGCTCGAGCACCCCAACATCGTCCCCGTCCACGACGTCGGCATCGACGCCACCGGCCGCTACTACTTCGTGATGAAGCACCTCCGCGGCGAGACGCTGGAGTCCATCATCGGGCGCCTCAAGGCCGGCGACCAGGCCGCGTGCGCGCGCTTCACCCTGCCCGTGCGCACGCAGATCCTCCTCTCGGTGCTCAGCGCGCTGGCCCACGCGCACCAGCAGGGCTTCATCCACCGCGACCTCAAGCCCGCCAACATCATGGTGGGCCCCTACGGTGAGGTGACGGTGATGGACTGGGGCCTGGCGAAGCGGCTGCGCGGCCCCGAGGCGCCGATGACGGAGCCGGCGCAGTCGCGCGAGCGCACGGTCCTCGAGACGCAGCTGGGCGCGGTGCTGGGCACGCCCTTCTACATGTCGCCGGAGCAGGCGCGCGGAGAGCACGACACGCTCGACGAGCGCAGCGACCTCTACGCGGCGGCGGTGGTGTTTCACGAGCTGCTCCACCTCGACCACTACCTCGCCGGCAAGACCGAGCTGCGGGCGGTGCTCGACGGTGTACAGCGCGACACGCCCACCCTGCACCGCTCCAGCTTCGCGCCTCCGGATCGCCAGGTGCCCGCCGACCTCGACTGGTTCCTCGCCCGCGGCCTCGCGAAGGACCGGGCCGCGCGCTTCCAGTCGACCCGCGAGATGGTCGACGAGCTGCAGCGCATCATCCGCGGCGAGTGCCGGGTGCAGTGCCACCGCACCTTCATGAAGCGCGTCTTCTCCGCGCAGCAGCGCGCGCTCGACCGCTACCCCATCCCGGTGATGGTGGGCGCGGCCGTGACGGTGGGCGTCGTGCTGATGGCCGCGGCCCTCCTGCTGAATACGCTGTGGTGACGCGCGCCGACGGCCACCTGCGCCGCCGACCACGGACCCCTCACACCTTGAGCCGGATGGCGCCCGGCAACATGGTCAACGTGCAGGGGAGCCGCCCCGGCTGCTCGCCGTCGCAATCGATGAGCACCTCCTCGTCGCTCTCCGCCCGCACCGTGGTGGCCCGCAGGGTGCGCGTACCCGGCCAGGCGACGTGGCCGCCGGAGTACACCCCCCGGCTGCGCACCACGAAGTCCGTCAGGCCGTAGCCGCTCCACACCGTGACGTCGAAGAGGCCGTCGCTCACGTCGGCCTCCGGCGCCACCTTCATGCCCCCGCCGAAGAAGCGCCCGTTGCACACCGCCAGGGTGGTGATCCGCAGCGGCTCCGGCGCCCCGCCGTCGAAGGACACCCGGACCTGCGCGTCGCGGTACTTCGAGAGCGCCCGCAGCGAGCCCACCAGAAACGACACCGTGCCGCCGAAGGCCTTCGAGGCGCGGTTGACCTCGAGGTCCACCAGCCCCGAGACCCCGAAGCTGCAGATGTTGGCGAAGTAGCGCTGCCGCGGGGCGCCGTCGTGCCCGGTGTACTCGAGCAGCCCCACGTCGAAGGGCCGCGTGTCCGGCGTGTCGAGCCGGCGGATGGCGGCCTCGGAGTCGAGATCCCAGTCGAAGGTCTTGCGGAAGTCGCCGCCGGTGCCGCGCGGCAATACGCCCAGCGCCGCCTGGCTGTTGATGGCGCGGCCATCTTCGAAGAAGCCGTTGGTGACCTCGTTGATGGTGCCGTCGCCGCCCACCGCCACGATGCACTCGTAGCCGCTCTTGAGGGCGCGCCGGGTGATGTGCACCGCGTCCAGCTCGCCGCGGGTGAACTCCACGCCGAAGTCCGACAGCGTCCGCGCGATGGTCGCGGCCAGCTCACCCCAGCGTCGGCCGGTGGCGCCGTTGGCGCTCTTCGGGTTCACCACGAAGAAGGTCTTCATGTCGTCAGTTCTCCAGCCAGCGGCGAAGGAGTGAGAGGAGATCGTGCGCGGGCCGACCCGCGCGCTCGAACATGCGCTTGCTGGTGGGGCAGGCGGTCACCACCGCGGCGCCGGGCGGCGCCACCTCCGCCGCCTGTCGTCGGGCCACCTCCACCGCGACCTCCGGCATGGTGCGCGGCAGCAGCCCGCCGCCCCCCGAGCAGCCGCCCTCGCTCCGGGACGAAGGCGCCTCGCCGGTCATCGTGATCGATCGCGCCCAGATCGATGCCAGCGGTGACATCTCCGTGGCCGACCTGCTGCGTGACAGCACCTTCGCCTCGTTCGGCAAC
>CALNBU010000439.1 GCA_937875615.1 uncultured Archangium sp. | reverse complement strand
GGACCCGGCGGTTCCGGTCGCTCCGGCCGAGGCGGCCACGCCGCCCGCGCCCGGCGAGGCCGCCGAACCGGTCGAGCCGGCGGAGCCGGCCGCCGCGCCGCCCCCGCGCGCCGCGGTCGACGGCGGGAGCCGGGCGGCGCCGGCCGATGCCCCCACCGCGGCGGTCGCGCCACACATCTCCACCTGCTTCCGCGACCAGCAGCTCACCGGGCGCGTCACCGTACGCTTCACGCCGCAGCGCGACGGCGGGTACGCCGACGTCACGGTGCTGGAGAACCCCACCCAGAACCCCTGGCTGGAGGCCTGCGTCCAGGACGTCTTCGAGGAGGTCGGCTTCGCCCCGTCTCCGGGGCCGGACTACCGCGCCACCACCGTCACCTTCGACACCAGCGAAGGAGCGACGCCAACACCGTGAAGCGTCGAAAGCGCGCGGAGACTGACGTACAGTCGACGGTGAATCGAATGCCTGCGGTCGTCGAACCACTCGGTCCCTCCCATGTCGGCGCGCTGCGCGCGATGCTCTCGCGCGACACCACCCACAACATGTACCTGCTGGGCCTGATGGAGGAGTTCGGCGTGGTGTCCAACGCCCGCGCCCCCTTCACCTTCTTCGGCCGCTTCTTCGACGGCGAGCTGACCGCGGCGCTCTTCGTCGGCTCCGGCGGCGGCCTGCTGGTGCCCTCGGCCTCCAGCCCGCTGCACATCGGCGACATCGCCAAGACGCTGCACGGGCTGGTGAAGCCGCGCGGGCTGCTGGGAGAACAGCAGGTGGTGGACGCCCTGCTGCGGCACTTCGAGGTGACGCCCAGGTTCGTGCGCTCCCAGCGCCTGTTCTCGGTGTCGCCCAATGATCTCGGCCCCTTCACCAACCCGCTGCTGCGCGCGGCGACGCCCGCCGACGTGCCCCGCCTGGTGCCGCTGGCGGCCGCCTGCATCGAAGAGGCGCTGGGCCGCGACCCGCTGCGCGACGACGCCGCGGGCTTCGAGCTGCGGGTCCAGCAGCGGATCAACGCCGGTCGCACCTACGTGCTGGAGGAGGGCGACGAGCTGGTCTTCAAGCTCGACGTGGGCAGCCGCAGCCAGTTCGGCGCGGAGCTCGAGGGCCTCTACACCGCGCCGTCGCACCGCAAGAAGCGCCACGCCACGCTGTGCCTGGGGCAGATCAGCCGCTTCCTGATGTCGTCGCTGCCCCGCCTCACGCTGCGCATCGACGACGAGCTCCCCTGGTTCGCGGAGACCGCGCGCAAGGTCGGCTACCTCCAGGCCCGGCAGCAGAAGCTGGTGTGGCTCTGAGCCCGCTGTCGCATTTTTCGCCGGGGCGGGACGCCAGCCGGTGTGCTTTGAAGTCATGTCGTGGCCGACTCCCACGGACATCTGGTCTTCGCCTGCGGCTTCAGCCTCTACGCCGTTCCAGCCGACACCGCCTCTGAGGTCGTCACCGTTCCGTCCCTGACCCGGGTGCCGGGCGCTCCGGCGCACCTGCTGGGCGTGTTCGCCCACCGCGGCGAGGTGCTGCCGGTGGTGGACCTGACCCGGCTCACCGGTCACGCCCTCGACGCCGACTTCCGGCGCGCGGTGCTGGTGCGCACCCCGAAGGGCGCGGTGGCCCTCACCGCCACCCGGGTGCTGGGCGTCTCCACGTTGGAGGGCACCTTCGACCGCCTGGGTGACACGGGCGTGCAGCAACACCTCCGCGGGCCCGCCCGCAGTCCCCATGGAGAGGTGGCCGTCATCGACACCCAGACGCTCGTCGACTTCCTCGCTCACGCCGCCTGACGAATGGCCCAACTCATCGATGGACTCGTGCTGTGTCACGTCGGCGACCACCGGCTGGCGGTGCGCGCGCAGGACGTCGACGCCTTCGAGCACGACCCGCTCGGGGCGACCTACGTCGGTGAGCGCTTCGGCGACGACCCCACGCCCCCTGAAGGGGTACGGGTCCTCCGGTGCGGTGCGCAGCGCCTGGCCGTCGACCGCCTCGACGTACACGGCGGCGTGGCGCTGCTGCCTGCCCCGCCGCTGCTCAGCTCCGCGTTCGGCGGCGGAATCCTCGGCTTCGTCGAAGTGCGGCAACTGCTGTGGCCCGTCGTCATCCCGGAGCGCCTGTAGATGAAACTCAACGCCCTGCAGGGCCGCGCCCGCTGGTTGCTGTTGCCCGCCCACTTCGCCGCCAGCGCCGGCGTCGCCCTGGTGGTGTTCCACTGCGCGCTGACCATCGACTTCCCGCGCGCGTCCCTCGGCCCCTTCATCGGCACGGTGACCGCCGCGGTGCTCACCTTCAACACGCTCTCGCACATCTTGATGCTGGCGCACCTGCAGCCGCTCCAGGCGCTCAACGCCGGCGTGGCGCGGCCCACCCGCGGAGCGTTGATCGAGGCCGCGCTGGCGGCGGCGGCGCTCCCCGAGCGGGTCTTCTGGGTGGTGCTCTCGGCGGTCCTCATCGGCGCCACGCTCTCGACCGGCGGGTGGATGCTCCTCGACGGCGCCACCCACCCTCCGTTGCTCCGCGTGGTGAGCGCCGGCGTGTGCATGGCGCCGCTGGCGGCGGCGCTGGCCTTCGTGGTGACGGTGCCGCGCGCGCGGGTGGTGCACCGGCAGCTCCTCGAGGCGGGGCTCCCGGTGACCGACCTCTACCGGGCGTTGAAGAAGCACCTCCTCTTCGAGCGGCGCTGGCTGGCCTGTCTGGGCATCGCGGTGGCGACGCCGCTGGCGCTGGCCGTCGACCTCGGCGTGTGGCGCTATGAGCGGGCGGTCGCCGGGGTGAGCGACGCGCCGCTCTGGGCCATCGTCACCCTGCTGGGCCTGACGCTGCTGATGGTGGGGGTGCTGACGGTGCGCGCCGGCGCGGCCCTCGGCGAGCCCCTCGAGCAACTGGCCGCGGAGACCACGCGGCTGCTGGCGGGACGCTACGGCGCGCCCCGCTTCATCGCCGCCGAGTACGAGACGCGCGCCGCCGCCGCCGCCATCGCCACCATGGAGCTACAGCTCGCCGAGCTGCTCGGCGGGCTCGATGGCGCGGCCGTCGAGCTCTCCGAGGCCACGCTCTCGCTGGCCGCCGACGACGTGGCCGGGCGCGCACAGCTCGAGACCCAGCGCTCGCTCCTCGACGCCACGGGAGAGACCACCCAGGCGCTGGCGCGCTCCGCCTACGAGATTGCCTCGAGCGCCCAGCGGGTGACGGAGCTGGCCACCGCCACGCTGCTCACGGCCCGCGCCGGCCGGGACAGCGCCGACGGCTTCCTCCGCGCCATGGCCGAGGTGCGCGAGGGCAACCGGGCCATCGCCGACTCGGTGGTGCGCCTCAACAAGCGCGTCCAGCAGGTGGGCCGGGTGGTGGAGTTCATCGACGGCATCGCCGACAAGTCGGACCTGCTGGCGCTCAACGCCGAGCTGGAGGGCAACAAGGCCGGCGACGCGGGCCGCGGCTTCTCGCTGGTGGCGGCGGAGATGCGACGCCTCGCGGAGTCGGTGATGTCGTCGACCCGCGAGATCTCCGGCCTCATCGAGGAAATCCGCGACGCCACCAACGCGGCGGTGATGGCCACCGAGGCCGGCGTGAAGACCACCGACTCGGGGACCACGCTCGCCGCGCGGGTGAGCGAGGGCTTCTCCCGCATCGTCGACCACGCCAATCAATCCTCGACGGCGACCCAGAGCATCAACCTCGCCACCTCGCAGCAGCAGGTGGGCACCGACCAACTGGTCTCCGCCATGCGCGAGATTCTCCAGGGCACGGAGGTGTCCGCGGCCACCGCCGAGGAGATGCGCCAGGCGCACGACCGCCTCATCGCGCTGGCCCGCGACCTCACCGACACGGTGACGCTCTTCGAGGCCGGCGCGCAGGTGCCGGGCGGGGAGGCCACGTGACCTTCGAGGCCTGGCGGGCGCACCATCAGTCCGGCTGGCTGTTCGCGCCGCTGGCCCTCGGAAACGCCGCGGTGGTGGGGCTGGCCGCGCCGTGGGCGCTGCGCTCGCTGAGCCACGACCCACAGGTGCCGCTGCTGTTCGCCGCGGGCGGCCTCACCGCGCTGCTGGACGGCCCCTACGCCGCGCACCGCGAGCAGGCCCGCGCCTTCCTCGCCGACCCTGCCCACCGCGCGGCATACGGCATGGAGAAGGGGGCGTACCGCGAGATGGTCCTCGGCTGGTTGAAGGAGCTCGCCGACCTGGGCTTCGGGCGCCTCGCCTTTCCGGGCGTCACCACCGACCTGCCCGATCTCGGTGGCTTCATGGCCGCGTTCGAGACGCTCGCGTACGGAGATCTGTCGCTCTCGGTGAAGGCCGGGGTGCAGTTCGGCCTGTGGGGCGGCTCGATCTACTTCCTCGGCAGCGACGCGCAGCGGGAGGCCTGGCTCCCCGGCGTCGCGAGCCTCGAGGCACCGGGCTGCTTCGCCATGAGCGAGGTCGGGCACGGCTCCAACGTCGCCGACCTCGAGACCATCACCCGCTACGATCACGCCACCCGCGAGCTCGTCGTCCACACGCCCACCGAGTCGGCCCGCAAGGACTGGGCCGGGAACGCGGCGCTGCACGCGAAGGCGGCCACGGTCTTCACCCAGCTCGAGGTCGGCGGCGTGGCGCACGGCGTCCACGCGGTGATCGTCCCCCTCCGCGACGCGGCCGGGCAGCCGCTGCCGGGGATCCGGATCGGAGACTGCGGCACCAAGCAGGGCCTCAACGGCGTGGACAACGGACGCATCTGGTTCGAGCAGGTGCGCGTCCCGGTCGAGAACCTCCTCTCGCGCCACGCGCAGATCACGGAGGACGGGCGCTACCAGAGCGCGATCGAGAGCCCGGGCCGACGCTTCTTCACCATGCTCGGGACGCTCGTCGGCGGGCGGCTCTCGGTCGCGGCCTTCGGGGTGAGCGCGGCCAAGGTCGGCATCACCATCGCACTGCGCTACGCGACGCTGCGCCGTCAGTTCGGCCCCACCACGGGGCCCGAGACGCTGCTGCTCGCCTACCCCACCCACCAGCGGCGACTCCTGCCCCACCTCGCGTCGACCTACGCGTCCCACTTCGCCGTGGAGGCGCTGCGCCAGGAGTTCGACGAG
>CALNBU010000438.1 GCA_937875615.1 uncultured Archangium sp. | reverse complement strand
GCGGGGGCCGGCGACGCCGACTCGGCGGCGATTCTCGACCTCGCGCGCGTGCACGCGGCCGGCGCCGAGGGCGGCTTCCGCTTCGAAGCGGGGCTCCCCTACGAGCTGATGGCGAAGGCGCTCGACGGCTGCGCGGCGAGCCAGCAGCGACGCGCGCCCGACGCCGGTCAGTGAAGCTGTGCGGCCACCACGCCCACCGGCAGCGACGCGGCGGGCGCGCCGAAGGCCTTGAGTGTCCGGGTGTGTGAGGCCAGCGCCGCCCAGAGAGTGGGGCTGGAGTGGTACGGCAGCCCGTGCTGCCTCGCCGTCTCCTCCACGATGCGGGAGAGCGCCCCGTAGTGCGCGTGGCAGACGCGCGGGAAGAGGTGGTGCTCGACCTGGTGATTCAGCCCGCCGGTGAAGAAGGTGGCGAGCGCGCTGCGCGGCGCGAAGTTGGCGGTGGTCCTGAGCTGGTGCGTCCAGAAGTCATCGGCGAGCGCGCCGGCCTCCGGCTGGGGAAAGTCGGGCCCCTCCACCACGTGCGCCAGCTGGAAGACCACCGCCGCGGTGAGGCCGCACATGGCCAGCACCAGCGCGTAGCCCACCAGCACCTGCCACCAGGGGTGGGCGCCCCACAGCAGCGGCACGCCCAGCCAGAAGGCGAAGTGCGTCAGCTTGCCCAGCACCACGTCGGCCACGTCGCGGCGGGTGGTGGCCGCGCCGCGCTCGTGGAGTTGCACGAAGTCCTTCTTGAAGACCCACACCAGCATGGTGAAGCAGTACAGGCCCCAGGCGTAGACGTGCTGGAAGCGGTGCAGGAAGCCGCGCGCGTCGCGCCGGTAGAGGTGGAGGTAGAAGCCGGGCTCCAGGTCGTGGTCGGTGCCGGGCACGTTGGTGTACGTGTGGTGCACCACGTTGTGGGCCCAGGCCCACATGCGGGAGCTGGCGCCCATCAGGTCGAAGCTCCGGGCGAAGAGCGCGTTGACCCAGCGCCGGGAGGACAGCGAGCCATGGATGGCGTCGTGGCCGACGTTGAAGCCCACCTGGGAGATGGAGAAGCCCGCGGCGAGGGCCACCGCGGCGAAGGCCCACCAGGGCAGCGCCACGAAGGTCAGCACCGCCCACAGCCCGAAGGTGCTGGCGAGCCAGAAGGCGGCCTTCAGCCAGAAGCCGGGCGTGGCGTTCCGGCTGCGCCCGGCGAACCAGGCGTCGACGGCGGTGAAGAGTGCCCGCTTGAAGGTGGACTCGGTGGCGCTGAAGGTGGGCTTGGAGGGCGACATACCTCCCACGGTACGGTCGGCTGTGTCACCGCACGGCCATGGCGCGGAAACAAGTCGCGCCGTCGGTCTGTTGAAAAAAAGCTGCTATGTGCCGCGCCATGCGCCTCTGCTCCGTCCTCTTCTTCGCGCTGCTCTTCACCGCCTGTCCGCCCAGGAGCGGCACCGGTACCGGTGGTCGCAGGGTCGAGGTGAAGCCGAGCGCCGAGGCCGACGCCGCGCTGACCCGCGCCCGGGCCACCGCCGAGGGCTCCCGGCGCGACGGCGTGGAGGCGCTGCTGGCCGTGCGCAAGACGTACCCCGAGACCACCGCCGGCCAGGACGCGCTCTACGAGGCAGGCGTGCTGGCCTTCGAGGAGGGCGACTACGCGGTGGCGCGGCAGTCGCTGGGCGAGCTGCTCTTCGAGAACCCGCTGCACCCGAAGGCCGATGACGCGCGCCTCAAATCGGGCCTCGCCGCGGTGGAGCAGCGCGCGTGGCGCGAGGGCTTCTCGATGCTCTCGCCGCTGGTTGAAAAGCTGGAGGGCGAAGAGCGCCGCGCGGCAGAAGAGGCGCTGGCGAAGGCCGCTGCGGGGAGTCAGCAATACGGTGAGGCGCTCAAGGCGGCGTTGAAGCAGGTCGACGCGGCGTCGGAGGCGGAGCAGCCGCGCGCGCTGGCCAACCTGGAGGACGTGGTGGAGACGAAGACCACCTTCCTGGCGATCGCCGAGGCGTGGCACGAGCTGCCGAAGGCGCACCCGGGCTGGCCGCTGCTGACCTTCAAGATGGCGCGCGTCTACTACCACCTGCGCGACTGGGCGCGCCTCGACGAGACGCTCAAAGAGCTCCTCGCCAACGCGCCCGACTCACCCTACGCGCGCGACGCCCGGGCCCTGCAGGAGCGCCTCAGCAAGCGGACGCGGGTGCAGGCCAAGGCGGTGGGCGCGGTGCTGCCCATGACCGGGCGGTACAAGGCCTTCGGCGAGGCCACCCTGCGTGGGCTCAAGCTGGCGCTCAAGGGCAGCGACATCGAGCTGCTGGTGCGCGACTCGCAGGGCGACCCCACGCTCACCGGGAAGCTCACCGAGGAGCTGGCCTTCGACGACGGCGTCATCGCCATCATCGGGCCGCTGTTGTCAGACGACTCGCGGCGCGCGGCGCTGGTGGCCGAGGAGCTGCAGGTGCCGCTCATCACCATGTCCCGCGCGGAGGGCCTCACCTCCATCGGGCCGCACATCTTCCGCACCATGGTGACCAACTCGCAGCAGGCCGAGGCCCTGGCCGACTACGCGATGGGCACCATGGGGTTCAAGTCGTTCGCCATCCTCCACCCCAACACCGCCTTCGGGCAGGAGCTCACCGGCGCCTTCTGGGACGCCATCGAGCGCCGGGGCGGGCAGATCCGCGGCATCGAGAACTACAACCACGACCAGAAGACCTTCACCGAGGAGGCCAAGAAGCTCGCGGGCCGCTACTACCTCGAGGACCGCTGGGACTATTACGACAAGCTGCGGGAGATCCGCGAGTCGACCAGCGACGAGTTCCGGCGCCGCAAGGCGGTGGAGAAGATGAAGGCCGCGCTCGACCCGGTGGTCGACTTCGAGGCGCTGTTGATCCCCGACTCGTGGCAGCAGGTGTCGCTGGTGGCGCCGGCGCTGGCGGTGGAAGACCTCATCACCAACGCCTGTGACCGCCGGGACCTGGAGCGCATCCAGAAGACCACCGGCAAGAACCAGCTCAAGACGGTGACGCTGCTGGGCCCCTCGACCTGGAGCTCGCCGAAGGGCGCGTCGGGAGAGCCGATGCTCATCGAGCGCGGCGGCAAGTACGTGCTGTGCAGCGTCTTCGTCGAGGCCTTCTACGAACAGAGCGACCGGGCGGCGACGCGGGCCTTCGTCAGCGCCTTCCGCGAGGCGCACGGCGGCGCGTCCATCACCCTGCTCGACGCCGTGGGCTACGACAGCGCGGCCCTGGTCCGTCACGTCATCGAGCGCGGAGGGCCCACCACGCGCGCGGCCTTCCGCGACGCGCTCCAGCACGTGAAGAACTTCGACGGCGCCACCGGCTCGTTGAGCATGAGCGACCTGCGCGAGGCGCAGCGTCAGCTCTACCTGCTCAACATCACGCCCCGGGGAATCAAGGAGCTCACCGCGAAGCAGCCGCAGGGGTGAGCTGGTTCTTTTCCGATGGCGCACCGTGTTGTTTTTGGCGGGACTCACGGTAGAAGCGCCCGGCACGTCCGGCAGGTCGCCGGCGCCAGAGAAGGAGAGGACCCAATGAAGCAGATGATGATTGCGGCGGTGATGGCTCTTGGCATGTACAGCTGCTCGGACACCTGCGCGAAGCAGGCCGAGTGCGCGCAGAAGTCGGGCGCCACCTTCAGTCAGACGGAGTGTCAGAACGACTCGAAGATCGAGCAGGAGAAGGCGGCCAACTCCGGCTGCGGCGGCGAGTACAACGAGCTGGTCTCGTGTGTCGCGGCGCTCGACTGCTCCCAGATCAACGACGGCGTCGCCATCCTCGCGGAGTGTGGCGCGAAGTACAGCTCGTACGCCAAGTGCGTGAACTGAGGCTGGCTCAGAAGGCCAGCTGAACTGCGCGCCGGGTGACGGCGCACAGGGCGCTCGGGGTCAGGCCTCCCCGCACGCGCCAGGCCATGCGCTCCTCGTGGTCGAGGAGCCAGCGCTTGAGCCCTGTCCCTCCCGCGTAGCCGGTCAACGAGCCGTCGGCCCCGACGACCCGATGACAGGGCACCAGGAGTGAGATGGGGTTCTTTCCGTTCGCCGCCCCCACCGCCCG
>CALNBU010000437.1 GCA_937875615.1 uncultured Archangium sp. | reverse complement strand
TGTCGGCGCCGTGGCCCACGCAGGTCACCAGGTCCAGCGGCGTGCCCACGCCCATCAGGTAGCGGGGCTTGTCCTTCGGCAGCAGCGGCGCGGAGAAGGCCACGCCCGCGTGCATCTGCTCCGGCTTCTCGCCCACCGCGAAGCCCCCCAGCGCGTAGCCCGGCAGGTCGAAGGCGCAGATCTCCTCGGCGTGTCGGCGGCGGAGGTCCTCGTACAGGCCACCCTGCACGATGCCGAAGAGCGAGCTGCGCTGCCGGTGCCAGGCGCCGACGCAGCGCTGCAGCCAGCGGGTGGTGCGCGCCAGCGACGGCTCCATGTACGAGCGCTCGGCGAGTGCCGGCGGACACTCGTCGAAGGCCATGATCACGTCGGCGCCCAGCACCTCCTGGATCTCGATGCTGCGCTCCGGGGTCAGCACGTGGCGGCTGCCGTCGAGGTGGCTCTGGAAGGTGGCGCCGTCCTCGGTGATCTTCCGCTTCTCCGAGAGGCTGTAGACCTGAAAGCCGCCGGAGTCGGTGAGCATCGCGCGGTCCCACGAGATGAACCGGTGCAGCCCCCCCAGCTCGCCCACCAGCGCCTCGCCCGGCCGGAGCATCAGGTGGTAGGTGTTCCCGAGGATGATGTTCGCGCCGAGGGTGTGGAGATCATCCGGCGCGATGGCCTTCACCGAGCCCTGCGTGCCCACCGGCATGAACACCGGCGTCTCGATGGTGCCGTGCGGCGTGTGCAGCCGCCCGCGGCGGGCGCCGGTCTGCGCGCAGACGTGCAGCAGCTCGAAGCGCACCAGCGACGGCGCGACGCGCTGGTCTCCCCTGGCCTCGGGAGGCGGCAGGCTCATGCTTCACCTTCGATGAACATGGCGTCGCCATAGCTGAAGAAGCGGTACTTCTCCCGCACCGCTTCGGCGTAGGCCGCGAGGGTCTGCTCCCGTCCGAGGAACGCCGACACCAGCATCACCAGCGTCGACTTCGGCAGGTGGAAGTTGGTGAGGAGCGCGTCCACCACCCGAAACCTGTAGCCAGGGGTGATGAAGATGTCGGTGGAGAACGACGGCGCGCCTGCGTGGCTCTCGAGCGTACGCACCACCGTGGTGCCCACCGCCACCACCCGCGCCGCGGCCTCGATGGCCTGCACGGTGGCCGCGGAGACGTGGGCGCGCTCCTCGTGCATGCGGTGGTCGGCGATGGGTCCCTCCCGCACCGGCAGGAAGGTGCCGGGGCCCACCTCCAGGGTGACGAAGGCCGTCTTCACCCCGCGCGCCGCCAGCGCCTCCAGCGTCGCCGGCGTGAAGTGCAGCCCCGCGGTGGGCGCCGCCACCGAGCCGCTCCGCCTGGCGAACACCGTCTGGTAGCGCGAGGCGTCGTCCTCGTGCACCTCGCGGTCGATGTAGGGCGGCAATGGCAGCCGCCCCGCGCGGGCGATGGCCGCCTCCAGCGACGCGAGCGCGGAGGTGAAGCGCACCCGGTACTCCCCGCCTCCGCGCGCCTCCAGCACGCTGGCCCGCAGCCCGTCGTCGAACTCCAGCTCCATGCCCGGCCGGAAGCCCTTCGACGACTGGCCCAGACACAGCCACTCGGTGCCGTGC
>CALNBU010000436.1 GCA_937875615.1 uncultured Archangium sp. | reverse complement strand
GGGAGGAAGGCCCAGTCGCCGAGGTGCGGCTGCAACACCGTGCCCACACCACCGCCAGCCAGGAAGCCGCCGAAGAGGCCGAGCAGCAGCCACACCTTGCGGGGCTCGGGCCAGCTGCCCTTGAGCGCGCGGCCCAGCATCACCCCCAGGTCGGTGACGATGCCCGTCATGTGCGTGGTGCGCACCACCGCGCCCGCGTAGCTGGAGGCCATGGCGTTCTGCAGCCCGGCCGCCAGCGCCACCAGGTTGATGCCCCACATATGACGCGCGCGCAGGAGTCCGGTGGCCAACAGCAGCAACAGCGCCTCCACCAGCAACGCCAGCGAGTAGCGCCCGCCGCGGTCCGAGAGCTCCGATTGAGAGATGAGCACGCCCGACACCACCGCGCCGAAGAAGAACCACCCCACCACCATCAGCGCCCGCAGGCCGCCGCCGAAGGCGCCCGCACCGAGCTCGATGCCGATGCGCGTCACCTGCCCGGTGACGTGCGTGAGGCCCGCGCGATGCGAAGCCAGGTACCCGACGGTGTTGAGGTAGCCGGCGTTGGCCGACAGGAACACCGCGCCTCCAAAGACCCAACTGGGCGTACTTCTCCACGACATGTCTGCCTCGCAGTCAGGACCCTGCTAGCGCCGCCAGACCGAAGCTTCAACGGTAGAGCCGGTAGCGTGCGCCGGGGGGCGTCCACTCCAGCAGCTCCGCCAACCGCGGCGCCCGGGCGGGGTTGGCCCGGTGGTCCAGCGTCCCCAGGTAGAAGCCCGGCACGCCGGAGACGTCGTTGATGCGCACCTCCCAGCCGTCGCTCAGCGTGAGCAGCTCGCAGCGGAGGAAGTTGGCGCCGGTCTGAAAGAACTGCGTCAGCCGCAGCAGCGAACGCTCCCGCCCCAGCATGCGGGAGACCGTCTGCATCACCATCCCGGTGGGGGAGCTCACGAAGAGCTGCATGCCGACGTGCGCGAGCCGCCGGGTCGCCTCCAGCTCCGGCAACCCCGGGAAGAGGTCGGCGCTCAAGCACTTCACCGCCGCGGCCCAGGTCTCCGCAGGCACGTCGGTCGCCGGCGCGTCCAACACCAACCCCAGGTCCGCCAGCGCTGCGATACACCCCGGAGACACGCCCTCGCGCGCGATGCCCAGCAGCGTCTCCACGTTGAGCGCTTTGATGATTCTCGACGGCTTCGTCACAACTCGGTGAACCGATGGTAACAGGTCTGTGACGCGGGCGCGCTGGTCACCAACTTGCGCGCGTGGGCCCACTGTGTCGACATGCCGACGTGCGCTGGCTGCTCCCCCTCACCACGCTGCTCCTCCTCACCTGCTCCGCTTCCAGCGGCGACGAGTGCCAGCCGGGGGTTCGGGTGGCCTGCTACGGCGGCGACCCGTCCACGCGCGACGTGGGCCGCTGTCGGGCCGGCACCGCGCTCTGCGGCGCGGCGGGCACCCCGGGCACCTGCAACGGAGAAGTGCTGCCGGGCCTCGAGCTGTGCGACGGCCATGACAACGACTGCGACGGCGAGGTCGACGAGGGCGTCACCAACGGCTGCGGCGGCTGCGGCGAGCTGCTGCACCCACCGGGAGACGCCTGCCCGCCCTGCGGCGTATGGACCTGCGCCAGCGCCAACACCGTGACCTGCCGGAGCGCGCGCCAGAACAACTGCGGCGCGTGCGGCGCCCCCGACGTGAGCGGCCTCGGCGTGGGCTGCGTGGGTGACAACGGCTGCACGGGCCAGACCGTCTGCGGTGACGACGGCACCTCCGTCGCCTGCCGCGCCGTCGCCCGCAACAACTGCGGTGTATGCGGCGCCTCCGACGTTTCTTCGCTCGGCGAGGGCTGCGTCGCCGAGGGCTGCGCCGGCGCGCTGGTCTGCACCTCGACGGGCACGGCGAGCCGCTGCGAAGGGCCGCGCCTCAACGTCTGCGGCGTCTGCGGCGCGCCGGAGGTGACGGGCCTGGACCTCCCCTGCGTCCTCGGCGGGCCAGGCTGCGGCGTCACCGCCTGCGACAGCGCGGGCACCGGCGTCAGCTGCGTGGCCAGCGCGCGCGACGCCGATGGAGACGGCGCCTTCGAGCCCTGTGACAACTGCCCCGGCCTCGCCAACCCCGCGCAGACCGACATCGACGGCGACGGCCTCGGCGACGCCTGCGACAACTGCCCTTCCGTCGCCAACCTGGCGCAGACCGACGCCGACGGCGATGGCCTCGGCGACGCCTGCGACAACTGCCCCACCGTCGCCAACCCGGGCCAGGCCGACGGCGACGGCGATGGCCTGGGCGACGTCTGTGATGACGACCTCGACAACGACGGCGTGCCCAACGGGGCAGACAACTGTCCCCTGGTGCCCAACCCCGGACAGCTCGACGTCGACGGCGATGGCCTGGGTGACGCCTGCGACAACTGCCCTTCCGTCTCCAACCCGGCGCAGGCCGACGGTGACGGAGACGGCCTCGGCGACGCCTGACAACTGCCCTTCCGTCGCCAACCCCGACCAGTCCGACGGCGATGGCGATGGCGTGGGCGCGCTCTGCGACAACTGCCCGCTGACCGGGAACCCCACGCAGGCCGACGGCGACGGCGATGGCCACGGCGACGCCTGCGACAACTGCCCCACCGTGGCGGGCAACCAGCTCGACGCCGACGGAGATGGGCGCGGCGACCTCTGCGACCTGGTCATCTCCGAGGTGGCGGCGGCCGGCCCCAACGGCGCGTCGGACGAGTTCATCGAGCTCTACAACGCCTCATCGCAGCGCGTGCCGCTGGGGGGCTGGGTGCTCAAGCGCGTCGCCGAGTCAGGCACCGAGACCACGCTCAATGAGCTGCCCGCCGACGCCGGGGTCCCTCCCCGCGGCTACTTCCTCTACGCGTCGGGCACCGCGGGCGGCTACTCCGGCACGACGCCGGCCGACGTGGTGGCCTTCGCCGGCACCGGGAACCCCAAGACGCTGACCCTCAACAACACCGGCGGCGGCGTGCGCCTGTACCTCCCGGGGAGCGCGGTGGTGAGCGACGCCGTAGCCTGGGGCGCCACGGGCGTCGGTGAGGGCGCGCCGGCCACCACGCCCACGGGCTGGAGCAGCCCCTACGGCGCCGCGTCGCTCGAGCGCAAGGCGACGACCGGCTCCACCCCGGTGAGCATGAGCGGCGACGAAGCGCTGGCGGGGAACGGCTACGACTCCCAGGACAACGCCACCGACTTCGTACTGCGCGCGGCCCGCGGCCCACAGAACAACGCCTCACCGCCCGAGCCATGAAGAGCATCGCCGCCCTGCTCGCGCTGCTGACCAGCGCGCCGCGCCCTGACTGCGAGGCGCTGTGGCCCCGCGTATGGCGCGCGCTCGAGCAGCGGGAGTTTCGCGACGGGCTCCCTCCGCTCTTCCAGCGCGTCCCCGGCGCGAAGGAACAGTTGGGCGCGGCCTGGACGCAGGCCTGTCGTCGCTTCGACGCGGCCGCGCTGGCCTGCGCGCGGGGCGAGCAACTCGAAGCAGACCTGGAGCACCTGCGCCGCCGCCTGGTGGCCGACGGCGCCTCGCCGGAAGAGCTCGAAGCGGGGCTGCGCCGCATGCGGGAGTCGTGGTCTGCGCTCGAGTGTCGCGAGGTCCGCCGCGCCCTCGACCGGGCGGCGCAGCAGGTGGCGGCCGACGCGGGCCTCTGACCATCAGCGCTTGGTGAACTTCACGAAGTAGTTCTTCGCCGCGAGGTCCAACAGCTCTGGCGTCAGCTGCGGCTGCTCGCCGCGGTAGTGCGCGATGTCGATGACCTGGCCCAGCAGGTCGCGTGGCTGACACGCCGCGAAGGGCCGCTTCAGGGGCCGATAGTGGGTGTTCACCAACCACTCGATGGCGTCGCCGTCATAGGGCACGCGCTTCTGCCCGCACACCAGCGCCCAGATGTCGTGAAACTGCTGCTCATCGGGCGGGGTGACGGCCAGCTTGTACCGGACGCGGCGGAGGAAGGCGTCGTCGACGAGGTCCGCCGGGTCGAGGTTGGTGGAGAAGGCCACGAAGACGTCGAAGGGAATCTGCAGCTTCTTGCCGGTGTGCAGGGTGAGGAAGTCGATCTCCGACTCCAGCGGGACGATCCAGCGGTTGAGGAGGTCCTTCGGGGAGATGCGCTGCCGGCCGAAGTCGTCGATGAGCAGCATGCCGTTGGTGGCCTTGAGCTGAAACGGCGCCTCGTAGAACTTCACGTCGGGCGAATAGATGAGGTCGAGCGTCTCCAGCGAGAGCTCGCCGCCCACCACCACCAGCGGGCGCTTGCAGCGCACCCAGCGGGCGTCGTTGGCCGGACCGTTGGGGTCTTCCGGCAGCGCCTCGTGCAGGTTGGAGTCGAACACGCGGATGATGAAGTCGTCGATCAGCAGCGCGTGCGGCACCCAGATGTCGCCGTCGTAGCAACGCACCAGCGACTGGCAGAGCGCGGTCTTGCCGTTGCCCGGAGGACCGTAGAAGAAGATGGCCTTGCCGGAGTTCATCGCCGGGCCCAGGCCGTCGAAGACGCTGTCGTCGATGACCAGCTGGTTGCCGAAGCGCTCCTTCATGCGGTCGCGGGTGATGCGCATGCCGCGCACCGTCTGCGCCGCCACCGCCTCGAACCAGTCCTCGAGGCGCACCGGCGCCGGCCCGCTGTAGCGGTTGCGGTCGAGGATCTGCCGCAGCATCTCGGTGGCGAAGGAGGTGAGCGTGTAGATCATCGACGACTTGCCCACGCCCACGCCGGCGCCGCCCTTCAGGTCGACGTACTTCTGCTTGCGCAGCCCGTCGATGAGCTCATCGACGATGAGCTGCGGCAGCTTGATGCGGCTGGCCAGGTCGGCGCCGCGCAGCTCGCCGGCGAAGAAGAGCGCCTTGAGCACCAGCTCCTCGCCCATGGTCTGGGAGAGGCCGGCGTCCTGCAGCGAGCGCGGCTGCGGCGGAAAGAAGCGCGGCCGATGGGCCTGGCGCACCGCGGTGCCCGGGTTCCCCCGGAGCTGCGGGCCAGCCGGCGGTCGGGAGGCGGACGGCGGCGGTCGGTTCCCCGGCGCGCCTCCGAAGCCCGACGAGGCCTGGCCCGTGCCGCGCCGCTGGGGAATCGCCGTCGTCACCGGCACC
>CALNBU010000435.1 GCA_937875615.1 uncultured Archangium sp. | reverse complement strand
GTGGCCCACGCGCCTCGACGACGTCGACGGTTCGCCTCCGCTGCTCTACGCGCAGGGTCCGGCCCACCCCGCGCCTGGGCGCCGCCGACTGGCCGTGGTGGGGACCCGCCGCCTCGAGAGCGCCCTGAGCCGCCCCTTCCGCGCGCTGGCGCGGTCCATTGCCGCCGCCGGTGTGGGCGTCGTCTCGGGCGGCGCCCTGGGGTGCGACCAGCTGGCCCACGACGGGGCGCTGGCTGCTGGCGGCGAGACCTGGTGCGTGCTGGGGAGCGCGCTCGACGAGGTCGACGCCGCCCAGCGGGACCTGGTGGCGCGGCTCCTCGCCGCGGGCCAGACGCTCCTCTCGCAGTTCCCTCCCGGGTGTCGCTCCAGTCCGCGGAGCTTCGTGCCGCGCAACGCGCTCATCTCTGCGCTGGCCGACGCGGTGTTGGTGCTGCGCGCCCCTGAGCGCTCCGGGGCGCTGCACACCGCGGCCTTCGCGCGGGCGCAGGGCCGCGCGGTGCTGGTGACGCCCGGTGACTTCTGGAGCCCCACCGCCGCGGGCTCGAACGCGCTGTTGCGGGCCGGGGCGACACCGGTGCAGTCGGTGGAAGACGTGCTGGAGGTCCTGGGCGTCTCCGGAGGGCGCTCTCCCCGGGAGGTGCCGCCCTTCGAACCCGGTGGACTCTCCCCGGCGGCGAGGCAGGTCTACGGCGCGCTGGTGGGGCCGACCGACTTCGACGAATTGACCACCCTGGTGCGGGGCCTGACCCCCGCCGCCGTCGCCGCGGCGCTGGTCGAACTCGAGGTGTGCGGGGGCGTGAATCACCTCGGGTCGCGGCGCTACGAGAAACGTTGACGCGTCGCGAGACGGTCGCCTAAGTCGCCTATAGCGTGTGGTTCGCCGAAGGTCGGTGAAAGGAACTTGAGGAACTTATGTCAGCTCAGAGCCTGATCCAGCAGTCGCTGGAGGTGGTGGTGGGGTCCACGGGGTCGAATCAGAGTGCGAAGGACCTCGTCATCGAGTTTTTCCACGATGGCGGCCCGTTTCTCTACATCAACATGTTCTGGCTCGCGGCCGCCATCGCCGTCACGGTGGAGCGGGTGGTCACGTTGTTCTTCCGGTACAACCTCAACGCCGCCCCCTTCATGGAGCAGATCACCAAGCTGGTGATGGCCGGGAACCCGGACCGCGCGGTGCGGCTGTGCGGCGCGGCGCCGAACGCGCCGTTGGCGAAGGTGGTCCGCGCGGGGTTGACGCGCGCCAACCGGGGCGAGATCGAGGTGGCGAAGGCCATCGAAGAGTCGACGCTTGAGAACGTGCCGCACATCAACGCGCGCATCCCCTGGCTGTGGTCGCTGGCCAATATCGCCACCCTGGTCGGTCTGGTCGGCACGGTGTTCGGTCTCATCAACACCTTCCGTTCGCTCGGTGACGTGCCGGCGGAGCAGAAGCAGGCGCTGCTCTCGAAGGGCATCTCCGAAGCTATGTACAATACGTTCTTCGGGCTGACGATCGCCGTGCTGTGCATCATCGCGCACCTCTTCCTCAACTCGTACGCGAAGAAGATGATCGAGAGCATCGAGCTGCAGGCGATGAAGCTCGAGAACCTGCTCGGTCGCCGCGCGGCGGGTGAGACCAGCGCCACGGACTTCGAAAAGGCGAGCTGAAGCGCGCGCTCACGAGCCATGGCGTTCTACGTCTCCAAGCGGAAGCTCAAGCCGAAGGAAGAAGAGGAGACGGGCGAGCTCAACATCGTCCCGTACCTCGACATCCTCATGAACCTCATCATCTTCATGTTGCTGTCGATGGCTGGCCTGGTCAGCTTCGGCATGTTCAACGTGAACGCGCCGACCTACGGCGGCGGTGGTGGTGGCGGTGAAGAGAAGCCTCCGTTGACGCTCACCGTGGCCATCGCCAAGAACGGGTTCTTCATCGCGGCCACCGGCGGCGTGTTGCCCGGGCAGACGGCCGAGGGTGGCGACACGCCCGGCTCCGGCGCGCCGACCATCGCGCGCAAGGCCGATGGCACCTACGACTACGATGCGCTGACCAACAAGATGAAGGAGATCAAGGCCAGCTTCCCCGCTGAGTCGAAGCTCCTGGTCGCCGCCGAGGCCGACACCGACTACGACACCCTGGTGCAGACGCTCGACGCCACGCGCGAGACGCCTGATCGCAAGACCCTCTTCCCCGACGTGACGTTGGCGAGCTTCTGACCATGGCACCTCCCGGGACTGCGGCCACTGGGCCCAAGCTGAGCGAAGACGACGTGCAGCGCATGCGGTTTCGCAAGGCGCTCGCTCGCAAGAAGCGCCGCGATCGCGAGGCCGAGGGCGAGATCAAAGAGCTGAACATCACCGCCATGATGGACCTGATGACCATCATCCTGGTGTTCCTCATCAAGTCCTTCTCCGCGTCGTCGATCACCGTGACCGCCTCGGAAGACGTGCGCCCGCCGCTGTCGACGGCGCGCAAGACGCCGAAAGACACCGTGGCCATCACGGTGACGCCGAAGAGCATCCTGGTGGGCGACAAGCGGAAGGTCGAGCTGGCCGGCGGGGCGGTGCCTCCGGGTGAGCTGCAGGGCAAGCTGGTGCTGGCGCTCGACGCGGCGCTGAAGAAGGAAGTCGAGAAGCTCAAGTACATCGCCGAGCGCGGCGGCACGCCCTTCGAGGGCGAGGTGTCGATCATCGGCGACCGGCGCGTCTCCTACGACTTGCTGTCGTCGGTGCTGTATACGGCGGGGCAGAACGAGCTCGACAAGTTCCGCTTCATCATTCTCCAGAAGAACCCGGACTGATCGCCAGCGCCGGGGAGGTTCCCGGCATGGCATCGTCTCCTGAAAGCACCATCACTGTCGTCGGCGCGGGCCTGGCCCAGCAAGGCCGACATGGGCTGCCCCGACAGGCGATGGATTTCCAGCGCGCGCTGGATGCGCTGGC
>CALNBU010000434.1 GCA_937875615.1 uncultured Archangium sp. | reverse complement strand
GCTGGTGGTCAACGCGGAGTTCCCCCGGCGCTCCGCCACCGTCCCCACGCGGATGATCCAGCACACGCCGCGCGGCATCTACCAGGGAGAGATCCTCGACCCCGAGGTGCGCGCCATCTCGGTCAACATCGCGCGCGCCGGCACGCTGCCCAGCCAGGTCACCTACGATCTGCTCAACACCATCTTGAACCCGCGGCTGGTGCGGCAGGACCACGTGATCATGAGCCGGGAGCTCGACGCGGCGGAGCACGTGGTGGGCAGCAACATCGGCGGCTCGAAGATCGGCGGAGACATCGACAACGCCATCGTGCTCTTCCCGGACCCCATGGGCGCCACCGGCAGCTCATTGTCGACGGCCATCTCCATGTACAAGAAGAAGGTGCCGGGGCAGCACCGCAAGCTGGTCTGCGTCAACCTCATCGTCACCCCGGAGTTCGTGCGTCGCCTCACCACGGACCACCCCGACGCGGTGATCTACGCGCTGCGCCTCGACCGCGGCCTGTCTCCGCCGGAGGTGCTGTCGACCCCGCCCGGCGAGCTCTGGGAGAAGGAGCGCGGCCTCGATGACCGTCAGTACATCGAGCCCGGCGCGGGTGGGATGGGTGAGGTCATGAACAACGCTTACGTGTAGAGGAGAACCCATGGCTTTCTACGACGACACTGTGGAGGTGATGCTGCCCGCGGAGCAGCTGCAGGCGCGCATCGCCGAGCTGGGGGCGCAGATCACGCAGGACTACCGGGGCAAGGAGCTGACGCTGATCGGCGTGCTGAAGGGCTCGATCTTCTTCCTCACCGATCTCGCGCGGCACATCGATCTGCCGATCACCATCGAGCTGATGGGCGTCTCCAGCTACCAGGGCGGCACCGAGACCACCGGCGAGGTGCGGGTGACGCACGACCTCAGCCGCCCCATGCACGGCCGGCACGTGCTGCTGGTGGAGGACATCGTCGACACCGGGCTGACCATGAAGTTCCTGTTGGCGAACTTCGCGGCCCGCGGGCCGGCCTCGGTCAAGGTGGCCTCGCTGCTGGAGAAGCCGTCGCGCGCGAAGGTGAAGATCGACATCGACTACAAGGGCTTCGTGATCGAAGACCGCTTCGTGGTCGGCTACGGCCTCGACTACGGCGACAAGTACCGGAACCTGCCCTTCGTGGGCGTGATGCGCACCGACTGACTACTCGGTGGCCTCGGGCTGCGCTGCGGGCTCGGGGGCGACCTCGGGCTTCTCCGTGTTGCGCAGGCTGTCGAAGAGGTGCTGGAGCTGAGGCTCCAGGGCGCGCGCGAGCCCGCCGTCGGCGGTGAGGTTGGTGGCGCGCAGGGTGGTGGCCAGCAGCTTCACCTGCGGTTCCACGGCCAGCAGCATCAACGAGGCCTGCGCCTTCGAGCGCGAGTCTGACTCGGAGGCGATCTTGAGCTGGGTGAGCGCCTCCTCCAGCTGTCGGCGCGCGTCGTCGAGCCGCACCCGGGCCAGGAAGTACGCCACGTCGCTCTGCATCTTCTTGAGCGACGCGCGCTGGTCATCGGTGAGCCCGTTGAGCTTCTCGGCGCGGCGCACCAGCGCGAGGCCGTGCTCCAGCGTCCGGGGCTCTTCGCTGGCGAGGCTGGGGCGGGCGAGCGACTCGAGCACGGTGAAGAGCGCGCGGTCGAGTTGGTCGCGATCCTCGAACCGCCGGTTGACCACGGTCTCGACGCTCGCTCCGTTCAGCTCGATGGGGGCGTAGGCGTCGACCAGCGAGGGCTCCGCGGGCAGCCAGGGCTCGGCGCCCGTGGGCAGCTGCTTGCCCTTCATCACCACCAGTGAGCCGGCGTGCACCTCCAGGGAGTACGTGCGCGCGTTGACCTGAGAGAGCGCGAAGAGCGCCGCGCCGACGCTGGCGACGATCAGGGTGAAGATGACGAGGTTGCGAAAGGCCCGCAGCAGGCGGGCGCCGAAGGAGAGTTCCTGGGCCATGGCGACGGTGTAGTACGCGTGAGGCCAAAGCCCATTGCCCATCGGGACGGGGCACCGGTGATGTTGCGATTTGCCGCTGACAGCGGACGACCGCGAAGGCCCGTCCGGCCCATAACTTGGCGGGCGCCGGGGCGGGGGTAGAGTTCGCCTGTCGTGTCATCGACCTTCAAGCGGCTGGGCCAGAGCGAGCTGCTGCCCCGGTACATCTTCGCCGAGAGCCTCGTCGCGCGCCGGCGGGTGTTGGAGATCGGCGCGGTGGCGTCGACGCTGGGGCAGTCCGCGAGGTTTCTGTCGACCCGGGGGGCGCGCGTGGTGGTGGCGGCCGACGCGGACGTGGTGGCGGTGCAGGAGGCGCAGGCCC
>CALNBU010000433.1 GCA_937875615.1 uncultured Archangium sp. | reverse complement strand
GAGGCGCGTCCCATCGGGAGACCAGGCCGGATGCGTGGCGCGGTGCGCGGGGATTCCCGACACCGCCACGTCGAGGCCGGTGTGCGGGTCGACGAAGGCCAGGTGGTTGGTGCTCGTCTCCCCGCGGGTCACCGCCAGCCGCGTCTCATCGGGGCTGAACGACGAGAACCACCAGCGGGCCGTCTCCGGCGTGGTGTTGCGGGTGGGCCACACCGTCGTCGCCGGGTCTCCCGTGAGGTCGACCGTCAAGTCGAACACCGCGCCGATGTTGTCACCGCCCCCCAGTCGGCCGGCCATGTAGCGCCCGCTGGGAGAGACGGTGTGACAGCCCACGCAGCGCTCGCCCCCCACCGAGGGCGGCGGCGCCGGCATGAACTCGGAGCGGGCGGTGGTGCCATCGTCGATGCGCACGATGCGCCCGCGCGCGATGTCCCAGTAGTACACGCTGCCGGCCACCGCGGCCGGGGCGAAGCGCACCGTCCGCGGCGCGCTCTCCAGCACCGCCCCCGTCGCCGCCTCCCAGCGCGTCACCACCAGCGTGGCGTCGGCGCCCGAGTTGGTCTGGGCCACCGCGCGCCACGGGCCCTCGTCGAGGAGCGCGTGGTGTGAGCCGTCGTCGGCCACGTAGGTGTCGAAGCTCAGCTCGCTCTTCGAGAGCCGCACCCGGAACAGGTCTCCCGCCTCACCCGACAGCCACTGCACGTCAGGGGGCGCCACGTTCTGGGGGAACAGCACCCGGTCGAGCGGGTACACCACGGTGGGCGCGCGCGCGGGGTCGACCACCGGCACCCCGGCGAAGCGCGACGGCGCGTCGGCGGGAACGCCGGGCTGCAGGTGCTCGAACTCCAGCTGCACCAGCACCGTGGCCTGCGCACTCACGGTGGAGCTCCCGGTGAAGTGCTCGGCGGTGACGGTGGCCAGGCCACCAGGCCCGAGGCCGTGAAGCGGGCGGTCCCCGGCGTCACCGCGCCGATGTTGAGCCGGTCGACGGAGAGGTCCGCGGTGGTGAGCGCCACGGTGCGCCCGTCGCTGTAGAGCGCGGTGACCTGAAAGTCCTGCGTGGGCTGTGAGCCGTTGCGCGAGTTGAGCGTCGCCTGCGATGGCGTCAGCGACAGCGCCACCACCACCGGCGCGCCCGCGTCGGCGTGGCCGGCGTCCGCCCCACCTCCGTCGGTGCGCTCGCCCCCATCGCGCTGGGCGCCGGCGTACTGACAGGCACCCTGCGCACACACGTAGCCCGGCTCGCAGTCCGCGGGCGTCTCACAGGGCTGACCTCCGCACGCACACCCCGACACTGCGGTCGCGACCAGCAGACACAGGAACAGTCTCATGTGGCCGATTCTGCTCCCCCTCACGGCGCGCGCAACAGCAGCGGCACGTTGTCGATGAGACGGGTACCTCCGAAGAAGGCCGCCACCAGCGCGCGGGCCGGTACGCCCGGCGTCAGCGCCGTGAGCGGGGCGAGCGACCGCGCGTCGACCACCGCCACGTAGTCTTCGCGGGCGCCGGCCGCCTCCAGCTCGACACGAATCAACCGGGTCAACGTCGCCGCGTCCGCCTCGCCGGCCGCCGCCCGGGCCGAGGCCGCGAACAGCCCCCGGGACAACGCGGTCGCGCGCCGCCGCTCGTCGACGTCCAGGTAGACGTTGCGGGAGCTCCGCGCGAGGCCGTCTTCTTCGCGCACCGTGGGCAGCCCCACGATGTCGACGCCCAGCTCGAGATCCTCGTTGAGCCGGGTGATGACCTGCAGCTGCTGGTAGTCCTTCTCTCCGAAGAGCGCCACCTCGGGCCGGAAGAGCGCCAGCAGCTTGGTCACCACCGTGGCCACACCGCGAAAGTGCCCCGGGCGCGACGCGCCATCGAGGCCGGTGGTGAGGGCCTCCAGGTCGACGGAGGTCTGGTAGCCAGGCGGGTACACCGTCGCCACGTCCGGCAGGTACACCCCTGCCACGCCCACCGACGCGCACTTCGCCAGGTCGCCCTCTACGTCGCGCGGGTAGCGGGAGAGATCTTCCCTGGGCCCGAACTGGGCGGGGTTGACGAAGACGGACACCGCCACCGCGTCAGCCCGCGCCGCGCCTTCGCGCATCAACGCCAGGTGGCCGTCGTGCAGGAAGCCCATGGTGGGCACCAACGCCAACCGCTGACCGCGGGCGCGCGCCGCGGCGGTCCACGCCCGCACCTCCGCGGGCGTCCTCCAGAGCTGGAGCGTACTCACCGAGGAGACCTCAGACCGGAACGCCGTACACGCCGTTCTTCTCTTCGCGCTCGGCGGGCACCACCTCGGGGTTCGACGCCACCAGCCGCATGTTGGTGCTGCGGAAGGAGTGCTCGTCGTCGGGGAAGCTGCCCGCCCGCACCTCTTCGAAGTAGGTGCCGGCCGCGGCCTTCACCGCGTCGCCCAGCTGGGCGTAGTGCTTGACGAACTTCGGCTTGAAGCTGGGGTTGAAGGCCAGCAGATCGTAGCTGACCAGCACCTGCCCATCGCAGTGCTTGCCGGCGCCGATGCCGATGGTGGGGATCGAGAGGCGCGCGGTGATGGCCTTCGCCAGCTCCAGCGGCACCGCCTCGAGCACCAGCGCGTAGCAGCCGGCCTGCTCCAGCGCGACCGCGTCTTCGAGGAGCCGGCGCGCGGTGTCTTCGTCGCGCCCCTGCACCACGTAGCCGCCCATCTTGTGCACCGACTGCGGCGTCAGGCCCAGGTGGCCCATCACCGGAATCGACGCGCGCACGATGCGCGAGATGACCTCGGCGAACTCCTGCCCACCCTCGAGCTTCACGCTGCCCACGCCGCCCTCCACCACCATCCGCCCCGCGTTCTTCACCGCGTCTTCGACGGAGTTCTGGTAGCTCATGAACGGCAGGTCGCCCACCACGTGCGCCCGCCGGGTACCGCGGGTGACGCAGCGCGAGTGGTACACCATCTGGTCCATGGTGACGGGCAGCGTGGAGTCGTTGCCCTGCACCACCATGCCCAGGGAGTCACCTACCAGCAGCACATCGGCGCCGGCGTCGTCAAACAGCCGCGCGAAGGTCGCGTCGTAGGCGGTGACCATGCAGATCTTCTGACCTGCGTCCTTCAACTTCTTCAGCGTGTGGATGGTGACCGGTTTCATGGGTTCACCTCCGTATGTCGGTGCTGCGGGTGGCCCCTCGGGAAGCTCGCTTCGCCGCTCCCCGGGGGGAGTCGACGTCGACCGAAGAGGTACTGCCTACTTCTTACTGGGCAACGGCTGGTAATGCACCGTGCCCTTTCGAGTCTGCCTGATCACCTGGAGCAGGTTCTCCAGGTCTTCTGAGTTGTTGACGAAGTCGATATCAGAGGTGTTGACCACCAACAAAGGCGTGTCGGTGTAGTGGAAGAAGAAGTCGTTGTACGCGTGGCAGAGGCTCTCGAGGTACGCCGCGTCGAACTTCCGCTCGAACTCCCGGGCGCGCTTCTTGATGCGGGCCAGCAGCACGTCCATGCGCGCCTGCAGGTAGATGACCAGGTCCGGCTTGGTGACCTGCGGACCCAGCGCCGAGAAGACGCGCTCGTAGAGCGCCAGCTCGTTCTCGTCGAGCGTCAGCGCCGCGAAGATGCGGTCCTTCGCGAACAGGTAGTCGCTCACCGTGACGTTGGCGAAGAGGTCCTGCTGGAAGAGCGCCTGCTGCTGCTTGAAGCGCGAGAGCAGGAAGAACATCTGGGTCTGGAACGCGTACTTGTTCCGGTCCGTGTAGAAGCTGGCGAGGAACGGGTTCTCCTCCACCACCTCCATGACCCTGCGCGCGCCGAAGCGCTCGGCGACGATGTTCGTCAGAGACGACTTACCGACCCCGATCGGACCTTCGACCACGATGTAGCGGTGCTCGAGCTTCATCTGTTGGAGTTCGAGGCCGGTAAATCGGCCTCCGACAAAAGGTCGGGCACATGACCACAAGCCCTCGCTCCACGCAACGGACTCGACAGAAATCTCAAGAAGATCAACGCATTGGTTGACCTGACATGGCATGTCACATATGGTCACGTGATGCCCAACCCGAGGGGGAAGCAGTCGTCGCGCGTCGCGGAGCTGGAGACGACGCAAGCGGAGGTTCCGACGGAGGTTTCGGCCAGCCCCCTGTACGGCGTGGCGATGCTGAAGATCGCCATGGAGCTGAAAAAGGCCGACGCGCGCCCGGTCGACGAGCTCATCACCGGCGTGCTGACGCGCATGCGCCTCGATGAGAGCGACTTCCGCCGCTTCCTCGAATCGAACGGCGGCCTGCTGCGCGCCATCGCCCAGAAGCGCTACTCGTGAAGGCGAAGAAGACGAAGCTCGTCGCCGTGAAGGCGGCGCCCGACGCCAGGAAGAGCGCCCCGCCGCCGCCGCGCAAGCCCAACCCCACGCGCGCCAAGCTGGTGGCTGCGCTCAAGAAGCTGCACCCCATGGACTGAGTCCCCGCTTGGGGGACTGGCACGCACGACGTGCCCTGGAGGGGGCGATGACGACGACGTGCGCGCTTCACCCAGATGGCGCTGCGGTGGGCGTCTGCGAGCGCTGCGGGCGCTTCGCCTGCGGGGTGTGCCTGCGCGACGGGCTCTGCACCGCGTGTGCGCAGCGGGTGCTGGACCCCTACGGGATGCATCGCCACCTCGACCACCTCGCGGCGGTGCGCATCGCCTTCCAGCTCATCGGCGCGGAGCTCCCGAAGCTGGGGCTGCTGGCGCTCCTCTTCTCCGTGCTCGCCGCCGCAGCGCAGATGCTCGTGTCCGAGGTGGACGACCTCGCCACGTTCTCGACCTCCTACCGCGTCAGCAGCGTGTTCGAGGTCTTCGTGGGCACCATCGGCACGCAGGCGATGCTGGCGATCCTGATCGCACGCGCGGAGGGGCGCGCGCTGAGCGTCGGGGCCGCCTTGCGAGAAGGCGTGGCCAACTGGCCTCGCTTCATCGGCTCGCGGCTCCGCTCCGGGGTGTTGATCGTGCTGTGCACCCTGCTGCTGCTCGTCCCCGGCATCTGGCAGGCGGTGCTGCTGCTCTTCAGCGGCACGGCCGCGCTGCGCGTCCGGGACCTCGACGCGCTGGAGGCCTCGCGGCGACTGGTGCGTGGCAGGTTCTGGTCGGTGTTCTTCGTGGCCGCGCTCTGCCTCGGTGCCCTCGTGTTCGCCATGGGCTTCGCCGTCGTCCTCGACGTCATGCTCGACGAGACCGCCGCGCCGCGCTTCGTCGCCGAGCTGATCCCGGAGCTCTTGACCCGGGTCGCGACCGACGTGGTGAGCGGCGCACTGCTGCTGGTCAGCTTCGTCATGCTGCACGTCGACGCGGAGCTCCCGCTCGAGCCCATGCGGTGGCGCGGCGCGCCGCCGCCCCGTCAGAGCTGACCCAGCACCACCTCGCAGTCGAGACCGCCGTTGCTGACCCGGTGGCGCTCCTCGACGCGCAGGCCGAGGTGCTCCGCGCCCTCCTGCAGCAACAGCGCGAAGGCCCAGCCGCTGCACGCCGCCGTCAGCGAGCGGCCCAGCGCCCGGTAGAGCTGCGCGAGCTCGTCGCGGTCGCCCACGCGCTTGCCGTACGGGAGGTTGGCGATGACGAGGCCACGCTCGCCCCGGCGCTGCAGCTTCGTGGCGTCGAGGCGCTCCAGCGTCAGGGCCTCGAGCACGCCCGCCCGCTTCGCGTTGCGCCGGGCGGTCCCCAGCGCGCCGGCGTTGAGGTCCGAGCCGACCAGCTCCGTCTTCACCGCGCCCTCCGCGCGCGGCCGCGCGGCCCACGCCGCCGCGTCGTGCGAGGCGAACTGCTCGAAGGCGAAGGACCGGTTCCTCCCCGGCGCGAGCCCTGCCGCGCGCTCGGCCGCCTCGATGAGCACCGTGCCCGAGCCGCACATCACGTCCCACAGCGGCTCGCCGGGCTGCCACTGCGCCAGGCGCAACAGCCCCGCCGCCAGGGTCTCGCGCAGCGGCGCGCGGCCGACCTCCTGTCGGTAGCCGCGGAAGTGCAGCAGCTCACCGGAGGTGTCGAGGCTCACCTGACAGCCGCGCTTCGTCCCGCGCAGCACCAGCTTGAGCGCGCCGGCCGTCGAGGGCAGCGCGGCGCCCCAGCGGCCCGCGTCGACCCCGAAGGCGTCGACCTCGAAGCGCGCGCCGTAGGGTGAGAGGTCCAGCGCCCGGAGCTGCTCGACGGTCGTCACCTCAGCCACCCGCAGCAGCACCCGGCTGGCGACGCGGCTCCAGAGGTTGACATGCTGGAGGTCTCCCTGGAATTCACAACCGCCGCCGACCACCTCGCCGGAGTAGCCCAGCGCGCCCAGCTCCTCCGCCAGGGCCTCTTCGAGGCCGGGCGTACAGCCGGCGAACAACCGCTGCGGCGCGCTCACCCGGCGACGCCCGCTTCGCCGCGCAGCACCCGCACGATCTTCGGCGCTACGCCGGTGGCGTCGAGCAACGCCGCCAGCCGCTGCTTCGCGATGCCGTTCTGGTGCCCCACCCTCCGCGCGAGGATGAGCTCGTTCTTGAGCGAGTGCTCCCACCCCGCGAGCTCGGTCACCGTCACCTGATAGCCGTTCGCCTCCAGCACCAGCGCGCGCAGCACGTTGGTCAGATGTGAGCCGAACTCCCGGCGGTGCCAGGGGTGAGAGAACAGCGCCTGCATCGACGCCTCGACCTTCGGCCGCGCGTCCTTGAGCTGCTGCGCGAGCTCGGCCTGACAGCACGGCACCAGCGCGATGTGGTCTGACTGGTGCGCCAGCGCGACCGCCATGGCGTCGTCGGTGGCGGTGTCGCAGGCGTGCAGCGCGGTGAGCAGGTGGAGCTTCTTCGGGTAGGCGGCCTCGGCGATGGACGCGGTGGTGAAGCGCAGCCGCGAGAAGCCCAGCGCCTGGGCGCGCTCGTTGCCCTTCGCCGACAGCTCCGCGCGCGACTCGACGTTGAGCACCTCGCCCGCGGCGCGGTCCTTGAAGAACAGCTCGTAGAGCACGAAGCCCAGGTAGGCGTTGCCGCTGCCCACGTCGACCACCGTCGGCGCCTCGACGCGGCCCTGCACGTCGTCCAGCGCGGGCTGGAGCAGCCCCACCAGGTGGTTCACCTGCTTGAGCTTGCGCCGCGCGTCGGCGTTGAGCTGCCCGTCGCGGGTGACGAGGTGCAGCGTCTGGAGCAGCTCCAGCGACTGGTTCTCGAGCAGCTCCCGGCGAACGTGGCGCGCCGCCACCTTCTCTCGCGCGGCGGCCATCAGGCCGCGACGACTTCCATGATCTCCGGAATCGCTTCCTTCAACCGCGTCTCGATGCCCATGCGCAGCGTGGCCGTCGACGACGGGCACCCGGCGCAGCTCCCCTGCATGTGCAGGTAGACGGTGCCGTTCTCGATGCGGTCCAGGGTGATGTCGCCGCCGTCGTTGGCCACCGCGGGGCGGATCTCCAGGTCGAGGATCTCGCGCACCCGCTGCTCCATGGCGCCGCCGCCGCCCGCCGCCGCGGCCGCCACCCAGGCCTCCAGCGCCTCGGGCGTAATCACCACGTCGCCCTCCGTGAGGTGCTGGTCGAGCGCCAGCATCACCCCGTCGTTCAGCTCGTCCCACTCGCCCTCGTCACCCTTGGTGACGGTCACGAAGTTGGTTCCCAGCATCACCGCAGTGACGCCCTTGATGTCGAACAGCCGCTGGGCCAGCGGTGACTTCTCGGTGGCCACCTCCCGCGAGGTGAAGTTCATCGCGCCGCGCGGGAGCAATGACGTGTCGACCACGTACTTGAGGGTGCTGGGGTTGGGTGTCCACTCGAGCTGGATGTTGACGGACATGCGGAAGGTCTCCTTGTAGGGAGGAGTAAAGAGTTACGGTCGCGTTTGCAAGCGACCCGCCGACCGGGCTCAGCCCAGCGCCTCTGACTCGGGGACGATGGTGGCGATCTCCAGCTCCAGCTCGATGGGCAGGTCGGTCTCCACCTCCAGCTCGCCGGAGATGACGTCGAGATCCGCCTCCGAGGCGTCAGCGGGCAACATCTGCTCCACCGGCTTGCTGAGCCTGGCGATGCCGGACCTGCTCCCCGGCAGCGGGAGCAGCTGGTTGGCCTCGCGCAGGTGCTGCACCAGCTGGCGCGCCAGCAGGTCCACCATCTGGAAGGCGAAGCGGTGCCCCGACTGGAAGAGCGAGTCGAAGTGGCGATCGCTCATCTTCAGCAGCACCGCGGGGCCGGTGGTCAGGCAGCTGGCGGAGCGCCGGCCGGCGTCGATGCAGGCCACCACCCCGAACATGCTCCCCGCCGGCAGGTTGGCCAGCGTCTTGCCGTTGCGCCCCACCGACACCTCGCCGTCCACCAGGAAGTAGGCGGCGTCGGCGCACTCGCCCTCCGCGAAGATGGGCGTCATCTCCGTCAGCTCGATGACCTCCAGCTTCTGCGCCATGGCCAGCTTGACCACCGCCGGCAGCGCGCGGAAGGCGGGAAACCGGTCGATGATCTCCACCGTGGCGCGGGGCCCCGGCTCGAGGGCAGGCGTCTCCACCCCGGAGTTGCCCGAAGGCACGATGCGCTCGTTGGTGGCGCGCAGGCGCGCGCAGAGGTCCAGGCACAGCTTGCGCAACACCTTGAAGGCCGCCGGGGTGAAGGCGGAGCGCATGGCGTGAAACTCCTGCGCGTCGATCTGATGGGCCGGCCCCGACTGGGTGACGATGGCGGTGCCGGAGCGCGGCCCGTCGTCGATGAGCGCCATCTCGCCCAGCACGTCGCCCTTCTTGACGTAGGCCACCGCCACCGGCCGAGACTGGCTGGCGGTGGTGGCCACCGACAC
>CALNBU010000432.1 GCA_937875615.1 uncultured Archangium sp. | reverse complement strand
TGCCGTACCCGCCGGTGCCGCCGCCACGGCCGCGGGTGCCGATGCCGCCGATGCCCACCGTGTCGCCCACGCCGCCGCCGCCAGAGCCCGAGCCGCGCAGGCCCAGCCCACCGAAGCCACCGGAGTCACCGGCCGCCGCGCCGAACATGTTGCCCATGGCGCTCTTGAGCTCGCCGCCCAGCCCCTGGTGCCCGAAGACGGTGGAGATGCCGCCGCCCGAGCCACCGAAGACCTTGGCCACCAGCAGGCGCGCTTGATCCTTGTTCGACGGGTCGCCCTTGGGCGCCGCGTGCGCCGATCGCTCGGGCGCGTTCTTCTTGCCCATCTTGCCTTCGTCGCCCTTGTGCTTCTGGGCGACCTCGCCGGAGTCCTTCTTCTTCTGCTCGAACTTGGAGAGGATGGGGTTCTTCTCGGGCGGCTTGATCAGCAGCTTGGCGATGCGCGCGGAGTTGCTGTTGAGCTCGTCGTCGAAGCCCTCGCCTTCGGCGTTCAGGTTCGCGGTGGTGATCACGAAGATCGCCCCCACGAAGAACATCAGGAGGAAGACGTTCAACACCGTGAAGTCCACCGACTCGGCGAACGGCACGAAGACCGGCCGGGGCTGCGGCTGGAAGAAGACCTCGACCACGATGCCGCCGAGATCGACCCAGGCGAAGTCTTCGGCCGAGAGCGTCACCGCGCTGCCCTCGCCGTCGGCCTGCGCCACGCCGCGCTTGCGCGCCTCGTCGAGCGTCATCGTCTCTTCGCCGAAGCGGCGCTGCAGCTCGCCCTTCATCTTCGACGTGAAGCGCAGCGTCCCCCCCGCCTTGCCCGACTTCACCAGCTCGAACGACGGGCCGCCGAGGCGATCATCGCCCATCTCGAAGTCGACGCCCTTCGCCGAGCCGACGCGGAAGCTCTTCTCCTTGTCGGGCGCGAGGAAGAACTCGCCCACCATCTGGTCACCCCAGAGGAAGCGCATCTCCACGCCCAGCGGACCGGTGCCCTTGCGGCGGCGCGGCGCGGCGCGCACGCGATCTCCAGTCGCCTCGTTCTGCACCTGCGCCGCTGGCCTCGGAGCGGAGGGAGCTGGCGCGGGCGGCGGCACCACCGGCGCGCGGACCTGCGCGGCCACCGGCACCGGCTCGTCGGACGGAGGGGGCGGCGGCGCCACCTGCACCGTGGGCTCGGTGGCCGAGAGCGGCGGCACCGGCGTGCCGGCCTCCGCCGACGTCACCGCGGCCACCGCCGGGACCCCGCCCGCCTGCTCGACCTTGATGGTGGTGTTTCCGACCTTCACCTCGTCGCCGAACTGCAGCACGCCCTTGTTCACGCGCTTGCCGTTGACGAAGGTGCCCTCCACGCTGCCCATGTCGATGATCGACAGGGAGCCGTCGGCGGCGACCTCGATGACCGAGTGGATGCGGGAGACCTTCTCGTCATCGAGGCACAGGTGCGCCGACTGGAGGCGACCGATCTTGATGATGTCGCGGTCGTAGTCCTTCGAGACGACCAGCTCGTCGCCTTTAAAAACCTTGAGAGTCAACGGGACAGCCACGGGGGGGCCTTTCGGTTCGATGGGGGCTACGTGTCCGCTCAGACAGCGAGGGCGCGAGGAAGTTCCCTCACGGCGGCGCTACAGCTCGCCGACGGACTGCAGCACCTTCGCCTTGAACTCAGTGCGGATCTTGATGAGGTTCGAGTGCTGCACCTTCTTGCGCGCCTCGACGTACTCACCGTCGGGCTTGGTGAGATCGCCTTCGATGGTGTCATCCTCGAAGGAGTACTCGGTCTGCTTCTTGTAGGTGACGTTGCCACCGCCCTTGTCCTGAGCCAACGCCGGGCTGGCGACCGCCAGCAACGTCAACAACCCGAGAATCTTCTTCATGACTTTCTCCCGGAAGATGAACTTCGGGCGGCACCCTACCACTTACCCGCCGAACGCAAACGGAACCTTCTGAGGTGTACGCAGAAGGCGTCACCTCTCCGACACCGCGCCCACAGCGCTTCGTTCCCGACGTCTTTCAACGGCACGCGGGCTGCGCGTCACCGGCGCAACCGAAGAGCAGCGTGTCGATGGCGCAGATGCCCTCGTGGATGACGCCCGCATGCACCAGCTGCCCCAGCTCCGGCAGCGCCAGCTCGGCGTTGGAGCGCGCGGCGCCGGCGGCACGCTGGGTACTGAAGACGGTGCGACACACCGCGGCGGTGGAGTCGATGGCCAGCACCTCGCCCAGCTGCGCCTGCGCCAGGCGGCCGATGATCCACACCAGCGAGCCGCGCTGGTCGACCTCCCGGACGTCGCTCACGGCGTCGAGCAGTTCCCGGAGGCCCATGGCCTCGCACTGCTCCTCGATGCCCAGGCGGTAGAACATGCGCACCAGGTCGAGGTGCGTGTCCTTCCGGGTGTGGCAGTTGAGCACCGCCTTGAGCGGCGTCATCAGCGCCTCGTCATCGACCAGCACCATCAGATCTCCGATGAGTGGATCCAGCTCGGCCTTCACGTCGTCCGGTAACGGCAGCTGGTCGACCATGTCGCGCACCGCCTGGCTGTCGGCGCTCTGCAGCACCGGCACCACCACCCGCACCAACGCCACCATGCCCTCTTCGGTGAGCGCGCTGTTGGAGGTGTCGAGCAGCGCCGCCACCGCGGGTCGCTGCACCAGCTCGATGAGGTGGTCGAGCAGCTGCGAGCCCGCGCCGGTGCTGAGGTAGTTGGTGAAGGCCACCGTCAGCTTGAGGCCGTTGTCCATCTGGCAGTGCGCGTCCTGGGAGCACATCGCCGCCAACTCCGCCGCCACCTCGTAGTGCGCCACGCGCGGCCGACCACGACAGTCGTTGCCGGTCCCGGTGAGGTAGTCGAGCAGGACCTTGAGCGCGGGCTCGACGCGATCGACGGCGTCGATGGCGCGTCCCTCGTGCACCAGCGCGCGCAACGCGCGGCGCAGCTCACACAGCTCGTTGGCCTGCGCGAGCGGCGGCGGCTGCTCGTCGGGCGCACACAGCGCGCCCCGGGCGGCCCCCGGCTCTCCGGGCTTCAGCGCGAAGGCTTCGATCCTGGTGAAGATGACCCGCAGCACCTCGTTGATGTGCGGCGGCGCGCCCTCCCGCGGCGCCACCGTGAGCTGCGTCTCCACCAGGGTCTTGAGGTGCTGCGTCTGGCCTGTTTCCAGCGCCCGTTGAAAGTTGGGCATCAGGGCCTCGAAGCTCTGACACGACCGGGCGTCCTGTCGAACCTCCGCCGGCGGCGCCACCAGCGCCTCGGCGCCGCAGCCCGCGGTCAGCAGCAGCAGCGCGGCGAGGAGTCGGGGCACGGCCATCGCTGAACCTTGCCACCCAGACCCGTCACGCCTGGTCACACTCCCGGAGGATCTCCGCGGTGTGCTGGCCCAGCTCCGGCGGCGGCTCGATGGGCACCGCTCCGAAGCGCAGCGGGGTCCGCAGCCAGGTCTCGCCGCCGGCCTCGGCGAAGAGCCCGCGCGCCTGCAGCTGCGCATCGCGCAGCACCTCGTCGCCCTCCAGCACCGGCTCCACGCAGGCGTCGAGCGGACCGAAGAGCGTCATCCACTCGTCGCGGGTGCGGGTGACGAAGATGCGCTCCAGCTCGCCGCGCACCCGCGCGCTCCCGCCGTGCACGTCGTAGGCGTCGGCCATCAGCTCCGGGCGGCCCAGCGCCTCGCACACCGCCGCGAAGAACTTCGGCTCCAGCGCGCCCACCGCGAGCCAGCGCGCGTCGCGGGTCCGGTACAGGCCGTAGCAGGCGTAGCCGCCGTTGAGCGCCTCCCGCCCCCGCTGCAGCGGCGCGCCGGCGTCGCCCAGCAACAGCCGCGAGGCGAGGTGCATGTGCAGGAAGGCGGTGCCGCCGTCGGTCATCGACACGTCCACCAGGCGGCCCACGCCGGTGCGCGCGCGCTCGTGCAGCGCGCTCAAGATGCCCACCAGCGCGAAGAGCGAGCCGCCGCCGATGTCCGCCGCCTGAAAGCCGGGCATGGCGGGCGCCGCGTCGGGCGCGCCGCCGTAGCCGAGGCACCCGTTGAGATCGTGCCCGGCCCGCTGCGCGTCAGGGCCGGTCTGCCCGTAGCCGGAGATGGCGCAGTAGATGAGGCGCGGGTTGAGTCGCCGCAGCGCCTCGTAGTCGAGGCCCAGCCGCGCCATCACCCCGGGCCGGAAGCTCTCCACCAGCACGTCGTAGTGGGGCACCAGCCGCTTGAAGGTCTCCAGGCCCTCCGGAGACTTGAGGTCCAGCGCGATGGAGCGCTTGTTGCGATTGAGGCCCAGGAACAGCGCCGAGACGTCGCCCTTCATGGGCGGCGCGTGGCGGGTGAGATCACCGGTGCCCGGCTCCTCCACCTTGTCGACCCGGGCGCCGAGGTCCGCCAACACCAGCGTGGCGTAGGGCCCCGGCAACAGCCGCGAGAGATCGAGGACCTTCAGCCCTTCCAGCGGATGACTCATGAAAAAACCTCTCCCTGCGTTGGCGGGGAGAGGTTCAGTGCCCACGAGCCGGCGACCGTCCGTCGCCCCGGGTGGGGAACGCCGGACTCAGCCGATCAGCTTGGCCAGCTTCATCGCGAGGCTCATGTCCATCGGCTTGAACTTGAGCTTGCCGGTCATCGCCGCCATCTGCGGGTTGAGCTGCTTGCTGACGATCTTCTCGAAGTCCGCCGCCGCGACCAGGATGGTCATCTTCGACTCGCCGTTCTTGCCGTCGCTGATCCAGTCGGCCGGCTTGGTGGTGTCGAGCGTGAACTGCCCGCCGCCGTCGCCGCTGATGTCGAAGTGGATGACGGAGTTGAGCTCCGAAACCAGCTCCGGCTTGTCGGTGAGCCGCTTGGTGATCTGCTCGGTGATCTGGTCCTTGATACCCATGTTTCTGGACTCCTGGTGAGGGTTGACTTCGAAATCAAAAACGCGGGGCACCGTAGACGCGAGCCCCTCGCCCGGTCAAGGGATGCGGGCGTCCTTCCCCAGCACCTCGAGGAAGGTGCTCATGGGCATGGATTTGAGGTCTTCACCGCCGTGGCGGCGCGGTGCCACCGCGTTGCCCTCGACCTCGCGATCGCCGATGACCAGCACGTAGGGCACCTTCGCCAGCTCGGCCTCGCGGATCTTCTTCTGCATCGAGAGGCCGCGCTCGTCGCACTCCACCCGGAAGCCCAGCGCGGAGAGCTCCGCCGTCACCTTGCGCGCGTACTCGACCTGGCGGTCAGCCACGGTCACCACCACGGCCTGCACAGGCGCCAGCCACGCCGGGAAGTCGCCCGCGTAGTGCTCGATGAGGATGGCGATGAAGCGCTCGAAGCTGCCGAAGATGGCGCGGTGGAGCACCACCGGCCGGTGCTCCTTGTTGTCTTCGCCCACGTAGCTCAGGTCGAAGCGCTCGGCGGCGATGTAGTCGAGCTGCACGGTCCCCAGCTGCCACTTGCGGCCGATGGAGTCGCTCACCACGAAGTCGATCTTCGGACCGTAGAAGGCGCCGTCGCCGGGCTTGAGCTCGTAGTCCACCTTCATCGACTCCAGGCTCTTGCGCAGCGCGCCCTCGGCGCGGTCCCAGAGCTCGTCGGCGCCCAGGCGCTGCTCCGGCCGGGTCGAGAGCTTGGCTTCGTACTTGAGGCCCACCGCGTTGTAGACGCGGTCGAGCAGCCGCACGAAGCGCGCCACCTCTTCGTCGATCTGATCTTCGCGACAGTAGATGTGCGCGTCGTCCTGCGCGAACTGCCGCACCCGGGTCAGCCCGCCCAGCGCGCCGGCGGCCTCGTTGCGGTGCAGGACGTCCTGGGTGTGGAAGCGCATCGGCAGCTCGCGGTAGCTGTGCTTGCCCAGCGAGAAGTACACGTGGTGCGACGGGCAGTTCATCGGCTTGACGCCGTAGTCGAGCTCGCCCGAGTCGGAGTCCTTCACCAGGAACATGTTCTCCTGGTACTTGTCCCAGTGACCCGACTTGATCCACAGCGCCTTGTTGAAGAGCAGCGGCGTCTTGATCTCCATGTAGCCGTCTTCACGGGTCAGCCGCCGCATCCAGTCGGACAGGGTCTGGTAGATGACGGTGCCGCGCGGCGTCCAGAAGGCGGCGCCCGGCGCGATGGGGTGGAAGTGGAAGAGGTCGAGCTCCCGACCCAGCCGACGGTGGTCCCGCTTTGCCGCCTCCTCGCGCTGCTTCTGCCAGGCCTCGAGGCCCTTCTTGTCGAAGAAGCTGATGCCGTAGATGCGCTGGAGCTGCGCCTTGGTGTGGTCGCCGCGCCAGTACGCGCCTGAGCTGCTGAGCAGCTTGATGATCCCGACCTTGCCCGTGGAGGGACCGTGCGGCCCGAGGCAGAAGTCGGTCCACTCACCGTGCGCGTAGAGCGTCAGGGTCTTCGCGCCCTTCGCCACGATGTCGTGGACGATCTCCACCTTGAAGTCCTCGCCCTTCGCCCGGAACAGCGCCACCGCCTCGTCGGCGGAGATCTCGCTGCGCTTGAACGGGAGATCCGCGGCGATGATCTCGTTGGCCCGCTTCTCGATCTGCTCGAGCTCCTCGGGGGTGAAGGGCGCCGGCTTGCCCAGCTTCTCGCGGTAGAAGTCGTAATAGAAGCCGTCTTCGATCACCGGCCCGATGGTGACCTGGGTGCCGGGGAAGAGCTGCTGCACGGCGTCGGCCACGATGTGCGCGGCGTCGTGGCGCGCGACCTCCAGCGCCTCGGCGTTCTTCGAGGTGAAGATCTGCAGGCTGGCGTCGGCGTCGATGGTGCGGGCCAGGTCGACGTCCTGGCCGTCGAGGCGGGCGAAGACCGCGGCCTTCGCCAGGCCGGGGCCGATGTGGTTCTTCACGAAGTCGGCAACGGAGATGCCGGCAGACGCCTCTTTCTTCGAGCCGTCGGGCAGGGTGATGGAAACAGAAGACATGTTGAAGCGCTCCTTACAGTTCCGCCGGTGCGTTGGAAATGTGTGAGTACAGTCGCCGCCGCGTGCGCCCGACTGACTGGAGACGGCAGCTGCTGGCGATGCCTCCGGGCGCGCGCGACGCCTGGGTCGACGCGCAGCTGGGCCTGGGGACCCTGCCCGACGACGGGCCCGACCTCCCCCGCGACGGCGTGGCCTACCTGCCCGCCCCGGTCGACGCGCTGCTCACCTTCGTCGAGCTGGCGGACCTCGGCCCCACCGACGTCATCATCGACGTGGGCGCGGGCCTCGGCCGGTCGACGTGGGCGCTGCACCGGCTCACCGGCGCCCGGGTCATCGGCGTGGAGGTCCAGGCCGCGCTCTTTCAGCAGGCCCGCCGGGCGCCGGGCGGACCGACCTTCGTACACGGCGACGCCGCCGACCTGCGGCACCCCGAGGCCACCGCGTACTTCCTCTATTGCCCCTTCGGCGGCGCCACGCTCGACCGCTGGCTCGACGGCCTCCCCCGGCAGCGAGAGGCGCGCCTCGGCTGCGTGGACCTGCCTTTGCCCCCGCGCCCCGGCCTCACCCTCCACACCGAGCGCTTGGCGCTGCGGCTCTACCGGCTCGCGCCGCTGAACCCGTGACCGGCCATGGAGGCCTCGTCACGTGGCAAGCCTTCCCGACCGGCGCGCGTCCCCCCATTCGGAGGTTGAAGCCATGCGCAGAGATGAAGAGGTCGAAACGAAAAGAGCCCGCGACTTCTCGCGGGCTCCTCGAGTGCGTCCTGGAGGTTTCGAACCTCCGACCCCCACCGTGTCAAGGTGATGCTCTACCACTGAGCTAAGGACGCGGAATGCGCGGCGGCTTGTACGGATGGCCTCTCGCGGTGTCAAGCAGTACACGCGTTCCGGCGCCACATGAGTCTTCTCCCCGACAACGCCAGCTTCCATGAACGGGTCCAGGACCTGTGCGCCACCTTCCGCGGCAGCGGCGTCGGCCTCTCCGCGCTCGACGTCGAGCTCCTCGACGCCTGGGCCGGGCTCGACGTGCCCTTCGAGATCATCGCGCGCGGCCTGCGCCAGGCCGCGGAGGCGGCGCTGTACGACGCGCCAGTCGGCGGGCGCCCCTTCAGTCTCCGCTCGGCCCGACGCCACGTGGAGAAGGAGATCTCGCGCCACCAGCGCCTCACCGCCGGTCGCACCGAGGCGCCGGGAGACGAGCGACCGTTGCACCAGCAGCGACATCAGAAGCTGGTGGCGCTCCTCAAGAAGGCGCTCCAGCCGGCGGTGCCGACATGGGTCGAGGCGCTGCCCCTGCCCGCCGACTACGACGCGGGCGCTCGCCAGGAGACGCTCGCACTCTTCCTGGTGCTGCGCACCCGGCCCTTCCCGGAGCGCGTCAAGGTCTTGCGCGACGCCCGTCGCCTGATGGAGAAGGCGCCTGCAGTTTCTGCGGCGGCCCGGCGCGCGTCGCTTCAATTTCACCGCGCGGCGCTCGCGCGACAGGCGGCAGCGCTGCCGGCTTTCTGGTGAGGACTCCTCGATGACCGACATCACCTACGAGCGCGCAGGAGAGTTCGCCGCCGCGCGCCTCACCCGGAAGCTGGAGGACTGCCCCGACTGCGGCGGCACCGGGCTGGTGCGCTCCACCGTCAACCGCCACGGCCACGCCTACGAGGTGGTCGCGCCCTGCCCCACCCGCCAGCTGGAGCTGCGCACCCAGCGCTTCAACGCCGCGCGCATCCCCGCCGTGCACGCGCAGGCCGCCCTCGCCAGCTACCAGCCCTCCAACTCCGAGCAACAGCGCGCGCTGCAGGTGGCCCGGGAGTTCTGTTTCTCCTGGCCGTCCTCGCGGGGCTTCGTGCTCTCCGGGCCTGTCGGCACCGGCAAGAC
>CALNBU010000431.1 GCA_937875615.1 uncultured Archangium sp. | reverse complement strand
CAGACCGAGCGACTCCCGGAGGGCGTCGCGGAGGTGCTGCCGCTGCGGCTGCGGGCCCCCTCGCTCGACGCCCTGCTGCCCTGAAGCGGGCCGGCGAGACGCGCCCGCCCGTGACGGAGCCATGACCGACGTGGCATGAGAGTGTCCCCATGCGTCGCACGCTGCTCGGCCTCTACACCTACTTCGAGTTCTTCTTCATGGCGGTGGTCTTCGTGGGCCCCATGGTCGTGGTGGCGCTCACCGCGAAGAAGGACCCCGGCATGCGCGTCCGCGGCCGCTGGATGCGCCGCTTCGGCCGCACCACCAGCGCGCTCACTCCGCTGTGGAAGTTCCGCGTGGAGGGCCAGCCGCCGTCGGGCATCGACCACGAGTCGTACGTGGTGGTGTCGAACCACCAGTCCACCGCCGACCCGTTCCTCCTCTCGTCGCTGCCGTGGGACATGCGGTGGATTTCCAAGGAGTCGCTCTTCAAGCTCCCGCTCATCGGCTGGATGATGCAGGCCGGCGGCGACATCCCCATCAAGCGCGGCGACAAGCGCTCGGTGGAGCAGATGTTCGAGGCCTGCCGACAGACGCTCGCCGCCGGCGTCAGCGTGATGATTTTCCCCGAGGGCACGCGCTCCCCCGACGGGAAGCTGCAGCCCTTCAAGGACGGCGCCTTCCAGTTGGCCATCGAGGCCCAGCGGCCGATGTTGCCGCTGGCGGTGTTCGGCACCCGCGCCTGCCGCCCGAAGGGCAGCCTGTGGTTCGGCGACGCGAAGGCGGTGGTGCGCGTGCTGGAGCCGGTGCCCACCGCCGGCCTCACCGCGGACGACCTCCCGAAGCTCAAGGAGGAGGTGCGCAGCCGCATCGCCGCCGCCGTCGACGCCCTGGAGCGGGACGCCGACGGCGCGGCCACCACCGACCTGGCGGTGGCGTGACGAAGGTCGGCCGTCAGGGCGACGCGTCGACGCGGAGGATGCCGGCGTTGGTGGTCTGCACCAGCAGGCACACCGTGCCCGCAGCGTCGGTGGCCACGAAGATGTTGGCGTAGCTCCCCGGCGCCAGCACCGGCAGGTTGAAGGCGATGTCGATGGTGCCGTTGGCCTCGGCATCGAAGCCCACGCGGTACGACGAGGAGGCCAGGTCGGGCAGCAGCGCCGCTTCGCCGAAGCCGAGGTCGGTGGCCAGCCGGAGGTTCCCTTCGGGCCGCACCGCGTAGAGGTCACCGCGGGTCACCGTGGGCGCCACGTGAATCACGTTGAGCCTGATGCTGGTGTCCACGTCGAGGCCGGTCGCGTCGTCTTCGAGCACCGTGGCGGTGAGGTTGGCGAGGTCGGCGTAGGCGGCCACGGTGTACGAGCGGCCCGGCAACAGCGAGACGCCGTCCGCGTTGAGGACCGCCGAGGCGAGCGCCCCGCCGGCGGCCGTGACCGCGAAGTCGTAGGCCCCGCTGGCCACCGAGAGCGTGGCGCTGTTCTGCGAGAAGCTCAGGTTCTCCACGGTGCGGGTGCCGTTGACGAACACGTCGACCGCCGGCGCGTTGCGCGAGAGGTGGATGACGCGCACGCGGGAGGTCGCGGGCTCGAAGCGCGCGGTATTGGCGCCCTCCAGCTGCGCCAGCACGAAGAGCCCGCCTTCGGCGTCCTCGGTGACGAAGACGTTGGCGACCGTCCCCGCGGCGAGCGCCGGGAGCTCGAACCACAGCTCGGGCTTCGCGTCGTCGTCGGTGTCGACGCCCACCGTGTACGCGCCGGCCGGCACGTCGAGCGGTGAAGACACCGCGGCGTAGGGCACGTCGGCCAGCAGCGGCTGCGGCGTGCCGTCGGCGCCCAGGGTGAAGAGGTCGACGGTGCCCACCGAGGGCGCGGCGTGCACGGCCCGCAGGCGGATGCTGCCCGCGGGGAGCTCCACCGCGCCGTTCTCGAAGAAGAGGGCCTGCGGCGCGGCGGCGGTGCCGATGGCGACCGCGGTGTACCGGCCACCTCCCGACAGCTCGACGGAGGGCACGCATCGCCTCGACGTGGGCGTCACCGTCAGCGCGCCGGTGTTGAGCGTGCCCGCGGCCACGGTGGTGAAGTCGGTGCTCCGGGTGAAGGTGAGCGGGCTCCAGCCTGCGGGCGACTGACCATCGACGAAGGCGCTGACCGCCGGGGCGCCGGCGTTGAGGTGCAGCACGCGCAGCTGCGCCTGCAGGGGTTCGAGGCGCGCGACGGTGCTGCCGGAGAGCTGCGCCAACAGGAACGGCGCGCCGGCCGCGTCGAGCACCGCGAAGACGTTCACCACCGAACCCCTGGGCAGCGCCGGCACCGCGAAGCTGAGGTCTGGCGCCTGGTCGTTGTCGAGGTCGAGGCCCACGGTGATGGGCTCCGAGGGGAGGTCGACGGGCGCGGCCGCGGTGCCGTAGCGGAGGTTGGCCGCGATGGACACCGGCGCCCCGGCCGCCGGCACCTGCAGCACGTTCACCGTGCCGACGCCGTCGGCCGCGTGCACCACCCGCACCCGCACGTTGTTGGTCGAGAGCCCGCGCGCGTCGTTCTCGAGCGCGTTGAGGGCCAGGTTGCTCAGCTTGCCGAAGGCGTAGAGGGTGTAGTCGCGCTCGGCCTCGAGGCGCAGCGACGACAGCTCCACCGCCGCCTGCGAAGCGGGCGCGCCGGACGCCGACACCTGCACGCTGGAGGTGCCCGCGGGCGCCTCGATGGCCGCGGTGCCGGCGCCGAACGCCAGGCCGCTCACCACGCGCTTCGAGCCGCCGAGGAACGCGTCGACCTCCGGCGCGTCGGGGCTCAGGTGCAGCACCCGCACCGAGGCGGTCTCTTCTGGCTCTGGCTTCGGGTCTCCTCCTGCTTCACATGCGGTGAGCGCGAGCAACGACAACAGGGCAGCGAGTCTCATGACGATGTTCAAGGTGTGTTCTCCTGGTGGCGCGACCCGACGGGGTGCGTGGCCCCGGGTACGTGCGCCCGACCAGACTGTTTCGGTGCGACGCGCACTTCGTCCGATGCGGGCCGTGCTTTCAACGACTTGGTCCCGGCGGAGCCGCCCGCTGCAGGTTTTGTTTCGTGGACCGAAACGCTTTCTGTAGCGTGGCCGTACTCATGGGCGAGGCAAGCAACGAGGAGCTCATGAGCCGCTTCTGCACGGGAGACAGCGCCGCGTTTCGCACGCTCTTCGGGCGACTGGGGCCCATGGTGCAGCGCTTCCTCCGCTCGATGCTGCGGGAGCCGACCCTGGTGGAAGACGTCACCCAGACCACGTTTCTCTCGGTGGTGCGCTCCCGCGACCGCTACACCCCGGGCGCCGACGTCGCGCGCTGGGTGCTGTCCATCGCCGCCAACGCCGCCCGCGACCTCCTCCGACACCGCGCGCTGGGCGTGGAGCAGCTCTCGTCCACCGGAGATGCCGTGGAGCGGCCATCGCAGGCGCCCCTGCCCGACCCCGGCCTGCGGCGCCGCCTCGAAGACGCGCTGCAGGCGCTGCCGGAGAGCCAGCGCGAGGTGGTGGTGCTGCACAAGGTCGAGGGCCTGACCTTCGAGGAGGTGGCCGGCGTGCTGGGCATCACCTCCACCGCGGCCCGCATCCGCGCGCACCGTGGGTACGGGCGCCTCAAAGAGCTCCTGGTCGACCTGGAGGGCATGTGAAGTTCGATGAGCTCAAGGACTCCGCGTTCGACCCGGCTTCGCTCGAACGCAGCCTCGCCGCGCTCGAGGGCGAGCTGGCCAAGCCGCCGCCGCGCTCGTGGCGCGCCGACGTGGCGCTGCTGCTGGCGGTGAGCTGGGGCCTCGCCGGAGCGATGACCCTGGTGCTGTTCTTCACCGACCCCGGCACCGGCGCGCTGGCGCTCCGACACCTCCCCGCCCTCGGGTTGCTGCTGGGCACGGGTGGGCTGGCGGCCTTCGCGGCCCTCTCGCCTCCCGGACGACTCCCGGTCGCGGCGGCGCTGGTGGCGGCGGGCCTGGGTCTGAGCGGCCTGGTCTTCCTCCGCGCGCTCGACACCACCGCCGCCAGCACCCTGCCGCCCTGGGTGTGCACCCTCTCGCACCTGGGCACCGACGCCATCCCGCTGGTCATCGCCCTGCTGTGTCTGCGCCGGTCGGCGCCCCACACGCCGCGCGCGCTGCTGGCCGGGGTCGCCGCGGGGAGCTGCGGAGCGCTCATCGGCGAGGTCGGCTGCGGTCAGTCGTGGCAGCACGTGCTGCTGTTCCACGGCGGAGCCTGGGCGCTCATCGCGCTCGCCAGCGCCGTCATCGCGCGCCGCCTCAAGCGCTTCTCGTACGCGCCGTAACAGCGACAGGCCCAGGAGACCGGTCCCTCGAGTTCCTGCACCTCGCCCACCGGCCGAGGCGCGGAAGTGACAGCTCCGAGGGGTATTCGTAATTTGACATTGATTCTCAAAATCCCATAGGCCACCGCCCATGGTCCGGCCTGCTTCGCTTCGTTCCCTCGCTCCGCTCCTCACGCTTCTTCTCCTCTCCGGTTGTGAGACCGACCCAACCGCTGATGCCGGCACCGGTGGCGGCGCAGGCGGTGGCGTCGTCGGTGGTGGCGCAGGCGGCGGTGACGTCGGTGGTGGTGCAGGCGGCGGCGACGTCGGTGGTGGCGCTGGCGGCGGTGACGTCGGTG
>CALNBU010000430.1 GCA_937875615.1 uncultured Archangium sp. | reverse complement strand
GTGGGCGTGCCGGTGCCGCGCGAGCCCTTCTCCTTCGGCGGCTTCAACGCCTCCAAGTTCGGCCACGGCGACATCACCGGCTGGGACGGCTTCCGCTTCTGGAGCCGCCCGCGCAAGGTGACCGAGAAGTGGGCGGCCGCCTCCGACGCCAGCTGGATGAGCTGACCCTTCGTCGAGACGAGGACACCACCATGGCCAACGAATACATCGGTTACCCCCACGAGTTCGCCGCCGAGCCCATGCCCACGCAGCAGATGGTGGACCTGTGCAAGGAGCACACGCTCTACACCTGGGCGGCGGGCAACACCGTCAACCCGCTCCCCATCGCGCGCGCCGAGGGCATCTACCTCTACACGCCCGAGGGGCAGCGCATCATCGACTTCAACGCGCAGCTGATGAGCGTGCTGGTGGGCCACGCGCACCCGCGCGTCATCGCCGCCATGAAGCGGCAGCTCGACGAGCTCATCTTCGTCTACCCGCAGACGGCCACGCAGGTGCGCGCGCGCCTGGGCAAGCTGCTCTCCGAGTTGGTCCCCGGCATGTCGTCGTTCTTCTTCACCCTGGGCGGCGCCGAGGCCAACGAGAACGCGGTCAAGATGGCGCGGCTCTTCACCGGCCGGCAGAAGATTCTCGCGCGCTACCGCAGCTACCACGGCGGCACGCAGCTCACGATGTCGCTCACCGGAGACCCGCGCCGCTGGGCCAGCGAGCCCGCGTCGCCGGGCATCATCCACGTGATGGACCCCACGCCCTACGACTACTCCTTCGGCAAGACCGAGGAGGAGCGCTGCGCCAACCACCTCACGTACCTCGAGGAGACCATCAAGTACGAGGGCCCGCACACCATCGCCGCGATGATTGTAGAGACGGTGACCGGCACCAACGGCGTGCTGGTGCCGCCGAAGGGCTGGTTCAAGGGCCTGCGCGCGCTGCTCGACAAGTACGGCATCCTGCTCATCTGCGACGAGGTGATGGCCGGCATGGGCCGCACCGGCAAGATGATGGCCTACGAGCACTTCGAGGTGACGCCCGACCTGGTCACCATGGCCAAGGGCCTGACCTCCTCGTACTTCCCGCTGGGCGCGGTGGGCATGAAGAAGGCCATCCACGAGCACTTCCAGAAGAACGTGTACTGGGGTGGCCTCACCTACAACTCACACCCGGTGGGGTTGGCGACGGCCGAGGCGGTGCTGCGCGTCACCCTCGACGAGAAGCTGGTGGAGAACTCCGCGAAGCTGGGCGCCGTGATGCGCAGCGAGATGGACCGGCTGCAGAAGAAGCACGTGTCGATGCTCGAGGGGCGCAACCTGGGCCTCTTCGGGATGATTGATCTGCGGAAGAACTCGAAGAACGAGCCGCTGGCCCCCTACAACGGCAGCCACCCGGCGATGGCAAAGCTGGCGGCCTTCTTCCGTGACAACGGGCTCTTCACCTTCACGCGGTGGAACAACTTCACCTGCAACCCGCCGCTGACCATCACCGAGGCGCAGCTCAAGGACGCGTTCGCCATCGTCGACCGCGGGCTGGACCTCACCGACGAGGCCTTCGAGGGCTGACAGGTTTTGCGCGACGGCTCCAAAAGTCGCTAAGACGGACGACATGTGTGGGGTTGGGAGGGGTGGGTCTGCGGTTTCGCCGCGTGGGTGGCTCTCTGTGAGCTGCGCGCGCGGCGGCGTCTCGTGTGTCGTCAACCAAGGAGCAGTCATGCGTACACTGGTGGTGTGTGTGGTGGTCGTGTCTTCATTTTTTATGGGGTGCGCTGTCTCGCCGTGCAAGGGCAGCGCTTGTCGCGAAGAGGAACCGGAGGTGCCGACGCCGAAGAACGGGCCTGAGGCCTGCGAGGCCGTCAAGGGCGCGGAGCTGGACTTCTACGAGCGCTGCGTCTGGATGACGGAAGAGTACGCCGCGCACCGGAGAGCGATGCTGCCCGCCCAATGCGCCACCAGCAGCTGGTCTGCGGCCGAGCTCGCGGGCGCGCCGGCCTGTGTGAAACGTTGGCGCGGCGGCGGTTGTAACGACTTCATTACCTGCCCGGAGACCGCTGGCTCTGGCGCCAATGGGGCCAGCTGCTTCGCCTCTTCGGACTGCCTGGCGGACCTCTACTGTGACACCCGCTCGAGCTGCCCCGGCGTGTGCACGCCCCGCGTGCCGCTGGGCGAGACGGTCATCCAGTATCTCCAGGAATGCGTCGCTGGCGGCTACGCGTACGGTGGCGTCTGCCGCCCGTACGTCGCGGAGGGCGCGTCGTGCGCGGCGCTGTCGGGCGCCTTCTTCAGTCAGAGCTGTCAGGAGGGGCTGGTGTGCACGGCGGCCGAGGTGTGCACGAAGACCACGTACTACGCGGGGCTCGATGAGCCGTGTGGCCCGCAGCGCGCGTGCTCCGTCGGCCTGCGCTGCGCCGGTGCGACCTGCGCCAGGCGGCTCACGGCGGGTGGGCTGTGCGGTGGGCCCGGCGAGTGTCTCGCCGGCCTCAGCTGCGTCGCCGGCAGGTGTGAGCCACACATCGGGAAGGCCGGCGCCACCTGTGAAGCGGCGACCTTTCGCTCGTGTGACATCGGCCTGTTCTGCAACCGCCCGGGCTCGACGACGGTGGGCACCTGCGCGCCGCTGCGCGGCACGGGCGCGGCGTGTGAGGAGGGCTCGCAGTGCGCCGTGGGCTTGTTCTGCGCCGCCACCGACGGCGCCCTCGGCGAGTGTCGCACCAGGCTCCTGGAGGGCGACGGTTGCTTGTCCTCAGACGTGTGCGGCGACGGGCTGTATTGCTCGTACGACAACCGATGCACGCCTCAAAAAGCCGCAGGCGTGAGCTGCGAGAGTTCCGACGAATGCCAGAGCAGCACGTGCGACAGCGGCCTCTGCACGTCGCCCAGCTGCAGTCGCCGTTGACGGGGCGAGGTCAGCCGCCGAGCGCCTCGAGCAGCACTCCGCGCAGGTCGTCGGCGATGCCCCAGCCGCTGCGCACCTCGAGCAGGTGGTCCTCGGTCGTCTTGCCGCCGAGGCCGCCGACCCGAGACAGCGCCCAGGCGCTGCGCGCAGCGAGCTCGTCGCCCAGCTGCTCCAGCATCTGCACCGCCTCTTCGGGGGAGCGCCCGAAGTCACGCATCACCCGGTCGAAGAACTGCGCGTCGCTCGGGTGGACACTCAGCATCGAGGGGGTGGCCATCACCTCGGCGAGGCGCTGGATGTGCTCGGGCGAATAGCCGGCCTCGCTCAGCGCCTTGATGGCGGCGGGGTTGCTGCGCGCCAGCGCCTCGGACTGGTCGGCGCTGAGGCCCAGCTCGGAGAGCCGGGCGCTCATGTCGGCGACGCGCTCCTCGTTGTCGCGGTACGCGGAGACGCCGGTGGCCACCAGCCCGACGGCGGTGGCGATGACGCTCACCGGCGCGCTCACCGCGACCCCCGCCACCTTGGCGATGGCGACGGCGCCGGCCGCCGCGCCCACGTAGTGCTCGGTCCGTCCGTCACCCGAGGCGATGCGCCCGAGGGCGGAGGCGGTGTCGGCGAGGCCGCCCACCAGGCCGAAGGCGGTGCCGGCGCGGGAGGCCAGCGTCTTGAGGCCGGGGGCCAGGTCGGCGAGGCCCGACGCCACGGCGCCGCCCGCCGTCGCCGCCAGGCTGATGGTGGTGAGCGTGTCGCCGAGCGCGGCCGAGCCCGTCGATGAGCCCGAGATGTGGAGGTCGAGCGCCCGCACGGTCTGGTCGAGCTGCGCCTTGACGTCGCCGGGCCGGTACATCGTCGGGTACGGATGAAACGCCGCGATGTCGGCCTCGGCCTGGGCCAGGGGGCCGACGCTCTCGGCGAGGTAGCTGGCCAGCTCCTCGGCCGTGGCCCTGGCCTCGGCGTACACCGGGTTGTCGCGGCGGTAGTCGTCGGCGTAGGCCTGCAGCTGCTCCTGCGTCAGGCTGCCCTCGAGGTGGGTGAGGTGCTGGGCGAGCGTCGCCTCGGCCTCCTGCACCCGCAGCTCGACGCTCTGCACCGCGGTGGTGCGCTCGAAGAGGCCCTGCTTGATTTCTTCGACCTTGTTCCAGGCGTCGTAGCCGCGCTGCTCGTCGATGGCGCCCGTGGACTGCTTCGAGGCCACGCCGCCCACCGCCGGCAGGTTGGGGGAGCTGAAGTTGCTGGCGCCGGTGAGGTTGCTCAGGTTGCGCTGCGCGCGGCGGTCGAGGGTCACCTCCTGCTCGGTGGGCGCGGGCGCTGCGGGCTTCGCGCGCTCCACGCTGGGGGAAGGGCTGCTGTGGCGGCTCCGGTCGGTCGCGTCGGTCTTCACGGGTAGGTGTATCGGCGCGGAGGTGCTCCGAGTTGCCTCTTCAGTGCCGGCTGACCACGCTGAAGAGAATCCACGCCCCGGCGCCCCACACCGTCATCAACGTCAGCGCGGCGAGGGCCTGCCAGCGCCCGTCGAGCTCCGGTTTGAGCGTGGTGCGCACCAGGCTGGCCAGCGCGCTCACCACCGCCACCGCGGCGCTCAACACGGAGAGCGGCCCAAGGCACAGCGCCAGCAGCGGCATGATGGAGAACAGCATCAGCACCAGCGCCGCGATGGAGGACGCCAGCGCCAGAATCGAGAGCCCGTCCGCGGGTCGGGTCGCTTCCTTCACAGCTTGTCGCACTCCGGGACGTCTCCGATGACGGTGATGGGAATCTGCTTCTTGAGGCCGTCAGGCACCTGCGCCCACTTCGCCTCGGGCAGCGCGCAGTCGTAGGCCTTCCCGTCGGCGCCCTGGAGCCGCAGCCGGTACGTCTCGCCGCGCTTGCCCTCGCGCTCGGCGACGAGGCCGGTGCCGCCGCGCAGGGCGCCCGCCGTCGGCCACAGCGGCGTGAGGCCGGTGTCGTTCAGCTTCGCGGTGCGCGCGTGGGCCCAGCGGTCGATGGTGAAGTAGCACTTCTCGTCGTACTCGGGCTCGTCGCGGTACTTCGTGCGGCACTCCTCGCGCCGCTCGAAGGTGCCGTCGCCGCGGTCCACGTTGCGCGTGGTGCAGGTCTGGCCGTCGGGGACCTTGTTGGTGCCGCTGCGCTCGCGCTTCCTGGTGATGCTGTACGCGCCCGAGGGCATGCTGCTGCACCAGGCGCTGTCCGACACCGCGCTGAAGCGCTCGATGTCCACGGTGCGCTCCCACTCGTGCGCCACCACGGTGACGGCCTGGTCCTTCGTCCACAGCGCGCTGAGGCAACAGAAGAGCAACAGCACGCCGATGAGGCCGCCGGCGATGGCCACCCATTTCCACACCGAAGACTTCTTCCCGGCGGTGGGCGCGCCCGGCGCGGCGACGGTGCGCGGCGGCGGAGCGGTCTGCGCCTGGTCGGCGGCGCGCCCCACCTGCTGCGCCCCGTCGAGGGGGCTGCCGCAGTTGCGGCAGTTGTGCGCCCTGGCG
>CALNBU010000429.1 GCA_937875615.1 uncultured Archangium sp. | reverse complement strand
GGCGGGGGGCCGGGCCGCGGCCGGGGCCCTGGCCAGCGGCGCGCGCCGCAGCTTCTCGAGCGGGAGGTGCTCCAGCCCCAGCGCCCCGCCCGGGCACATCAGCAGCGCCCGCTCCATCATGTTCTTGAGCTCGCGCACGTTGCCCGGCCAGGCGTAGCTGCGCAGCACCTCGAGCACCTCCGGCGGCAGCTGGGGGACGGCGCGGCCGGTGCGGGCGGCGGCCTCGGAGAGGAAGTGTCGGGCGAGCGCCTCGAGATCCTCCAGGCGTTCGCGCAGCGGCGGCACCCACACCGTCAGCGCCTCGAGGCGGAAGTAGAGGTCGCGGCGGAAGGTGCCGGCGGCGATCTCCGCTTCGAGCGAGCGATTGGTGGCGGCCACGAAGCGCACGTCGATGGGCCGCGGCTTGAGCGAGCCGACGCGGAAGACCTCGCGGTCTTCGATGACGCGCAGCAACTTGGTCTGGGTGGACAGCGGGAGCTCGCCCACCTCGTCGAGCAGCACGGTGCCGCCGCTGGCGGTCTCCAGCAGGCCGGGCTTGGCGGCCTGGGCGCCGGTGAAGGCGCCGCGCTCGTGGCCGAAGAGCTCGCTCTCGATGAGCGACTCGCTCAGCTCCGCGCAGTTGAGGCGGAGCAGGGGGCCGTCGCGGCGCGGCGAGAGCTCGTGCACCAGCTCCGCGATGCGCTCCTTGCCGACGCCGGTCTCGCCCAACACCAGCACTGGCAACAGGCTGCCCGCGGTCTGCCGCACCAGCTCCACCGCCGGCGCCAGGCCACCTTCTCCGTAGAACGTACTCATGGTGCTGCGGTCCTCTTCAGCGTGACTTCCTGTCGGGGGCCGCGACCGGCTCTGACATCCACGGTGAGCCAATCTACCTGCTGCGTGGATTCTTCGACGAGCCGGAGTCGCTGGGACCCTGCCGGGAGTGACAGCTCGAGGGGCGTCACGCCCAGGCGCTTCCCCTGCCAGTACACGGTGGTGGGAGGTCGGGTGATGAAGGCAAAGGTGCCCAGCTTCTGGGCGGGCGGCGCCCCGGAAACGAGGTCAGGCCCCGCCTCCGGGGCGTCGGGTTCCGGCGGCGGTGCGACGACGACTGGCGCCAC
>CALNBU010000428.1 GCA_937875615.1 uncultured Archangium sp. | reverse complement strand
GACGACGGGCGACGGTGGCGGCGGCGCGGCCTCGATGGCCACCGGCGCGTTGGCCGTCAGCTCGTCGTGGACCAACGCGGCCACCCGCGCGCTCCAGGTCTCCAGGGAGGGCTCGGCGCGATTGGCCAACCCCACCAACAGCGCGTGCGCCGCCAGCGCCAGCACCCAGGGCCACGCGCGCGCCCACCACGGCCGGGGCGCATCGCGGCCACCGAAGACCGCGTCGAGCGGCGTCGGCGCGCTCACGGCGAGACCTCGTCGGGCAACGCGCCGAAGGCGATGCGGGTGACGCCGGCGCGCTTGAGCGCATCCAGCACGGCGATGACCCGCCGATGCGGCACCGCACCATCGGCCTGGATCACCGCGCGCAGCTCCGCGTCATCGGCCAGCGCCGCGCGCGCCCGCTCTTCGAGCACCGCGTCGTCGGCCAACGGCACGCCGTTGACCAGCACCCTGCCGTCCGTCGGCACCACCACCGAGAACACCACCTGCAGGTCGCGGCCCTCGCTGGCCCGCGGCAGGTCGAGCGGCACGGCGGGCGTCACCACCACCCGCGCGGTGACGATGAACACCACCAGCAACACCAGCGTGATGTCCACCAGCGGCGTGACGTTGATGCCCGCGATGATGCCCCGTCGGGGCGTAGCGCCTCCGGCCATGGTCAGTCGTCACCTTCGAGGTAGGCCAGCACCAGGTTGGAGAGCACCTCCGCGCTGCCGAGAATCTGCTCAACGCGACGCTGCAGGAAGTTGTAGGCGGCGACCGCCGGGAGCGCGACGGCGATGCCGACCGCGGTGGCCACCAGCGCCTCGGCGATGGCCGACATCACCGCGCCCGACGCCAGCTGCCCCGCCGAGCCAGAGTGCCCGGTGGTGGCGTGGCCCAGCTCCTCGAAGGCGTGGATGACGCCGATGACCGTTCCGAACAACCCGATGAAGGGCGCGTTGTTGCCGATGGTGCCCAGGAACGAGAGCCGCTTGTCGAGGTCCTCCCGCTCGAGCGCGGTCCGGCTGGCCATGGCCTTGCCCGCCGAAGCGGCGCCGCGCCCCGCGAGCTTGAGCCCCGCCGCGGCGATGTGGGCGGGCACGGTGCCGGTCGACTCCAGCCACGCCACGGTGTCGTGTCGCGCCGGCTGCTCGAGGCGCGCGCTGAGCTCCCTCGCCAGGGCGTGCAGGTCTCCCGCGGAGCGCCGGTAGGACAGCCAACGCTCCACCGCCACCGCCAGACAGGCGACGGAGAGCGCGGCGAGCAGCCAGAGGACCCAGCCAGCGCCGGCCCCCAGGAAGAGATGTTTGACGGC
>CALNBU010000427.1 GCA_937875615.1 uncultured Archangium sp. | reverse complement strand
GCCGACGCAGGAGCCCACCTCACAGGTCTGGGTCCGCTGGCAGGCGATGCACCCCTGGCCACCCACGCCGCAGGCGTCGGTGCCGGACCCTTCTCGACACAGGCCCTGGTCGTCACAACAGCCGGCAGGACAGCTGGCGGCGTCACACGCCGCGGGCTCGCCACAGCCCGCGGAGAACGCGAGGGCGAGGCCCGCCGCGAAGCCGAGCACCACGACACTTCGAGAGTTCATCATCTTGTTTCTGCTCCTTCATGGGCGTCGAAGCCGACCACCGAGGGCCGCGCGACGCCCACGGGCACGGTGCGCGCCCAGGCCACGAAGCCGTCGACGAAGGCGTGCCCGCCGCCGACGCCCAGCAGGCCCTCGAAGAGCCCATCTTCCTGCGCGAGCGACCTCGCGAAGTACTGCGTGCGCGCGGTGAGGTGGAGGTGCTCGAACAACGTCAGGCGGACGAAGCCCTGGGCCAGCAGCCCCGTGCGCGAGGCTTCGCCCAGCAGCCCGCGCGCCCAGAAGAGGCTGGCGCCGGCGCCCAGCACAGGGCCGCTCCACTGCACGCCGCCCCCGGCCCGGGCGGTGGGGATCTGCGGGACACCCTGCGTCCCGAAGCTGGCCACCCCCAGCACCTCCAGCGGAAGCCCCAGCGCCGCGAAGGGCCGCACCAGCGCCGTCACGTCGACGTTCTTCCCCGCGTTGAGCTCCCGCGAGGTGTAGCCCTCGCCATTGGTCACCGCGACGCCGACGAAGCCATGGCCACCGGGGAGGAAGCCGCGCAGCGACGCGCCGAGGTCCGCCGGCGCCAGGAGCTGCTGCCGCTCCAGGCCGTCGGCGCCCAGCTCCCGGAAGCGGAAGCCCCGCTCCAGCTCGGGGATGAGCAACGTGGGGATGAGGCCCATGCGCGCCTCGAGGAAGCGCCAGCGGTACCCGGCCCAGGCCTCGCGCAACCGCAGCACCACGCTGTCTCCCTGCACGCCCACCAGCGCGCCGCCGTTGGTGGCGTAGGCCCCCTCCGCCAGCACCCGCGCCGAGGCGCCCAGCCACGCGGCGTCGAGGCCGAGCTGCACCCGGGGCACGGTGAACGCCGGCAGGGCCGGCCCCTCGGAGGGAAACCGGGCGTTGAACTCACCGAAGGCGTCGGCGCGCGGCGAGAACGACGGCAGCGGGAGCACCTCGACCCCGGCGTCCGCCGACGGGGCCTCCACCTGCGTCAACAGCAGCATTAGCAACCAGCTCACGGCGGCCCTCCGAAGATCTCGCGCGCGAAGCCCTGCGGCAGCTCCCGCGGGTCCTGCGTCACGCCCAGGCGCGGACCGAGCGACTCCAGCGCCCGTTGGAAGTGCCCGAGATCGACCAGCGCCTGCGCGCTCTCCACCTCGGCGAAGTTGGCCTGCTCCTGGGCGAAGGCCCGGGGGCCGCGCGCCAGCTGGCGCCGCACCGTGGCCAGCGCGTCCGCGTCGCTGGCGAGGTGGACCCGGGCCAGCACCGAGCCCAGCACCGCGGCGAGCTTCTCGAGCTCCGCCTGGGTGCCCCGACGACCGCTCCAGCGGGCCACGCGGATCCCCTTGTGGGCCTCCGACTCGGTGCGCACCTGCAGCGGCAGCCCCTGCCAGCTGGTGGTGTACCAGCGAGGGTCTGCGTCTGGCCGCGACCACAGGCGCCGCAGCCCCGCCTCGACCCGCGTCGGGGTGTCCGCGGCCATCGCCCAGGGGCGGTACCAGCCCGCGGTGGGCGCGAGCGCCAGCTCCTTGAGCTCGAGGATCACGTCGTCGGAGGCGGCGTCGGTCGGCCCCTGGAGCAACACCAGGAAGCGCAGCCGGGGCCAGCTGGCCACGCCAGAGCCGAACTGACGCACCAGATCCAGCACCGAGCCCTCGCTGGCCAGCCTGGACACCACGGCGGGGAGCTCCGCCAGTGAGGGATGGACCTCGGCCAGCAGCGCGGTGGGCTCGGTCGGGTCGAGGACGCCTCGCCGGAAGCGTTGCGCGCCGTCGGTCAGCGCCTGCAGCTCACTGCGCGCGCCGAGATCTTCCCGCGCGCGCTCGAAGAGGTCCGCCAGCACCGCCGAGTCGCCGGGCTCGGAGATCGCGCCGGGTGGGTCCCCGGCCAGCAGCGCGTCGGCGTAGGCCGCGGCCGCCACGTATGCCAGCGCCGCCCCGTCGAGCTGGGGACCGCGCTGCCGGGCCCCTACGGCGAGGCCCGTCACCAGCCGGCGCACGTCGAAGAGGTACGGCACCGGCCCCACCGAGTCGAAGTCGTTGGGCTCGAAGGTGAAGGTGCCGTCGCGCCCCGCCAGCAGCCCGAAGTTCTCGGGGTGTGGATCTCCCAGGCCCAGCACCGGCAGGGTGTCGCGCAGGAAGCCGCTCGATGAGGCGCGCCCGGCCTCCCAGTCGGCGACGAACAACGGGAGCGAGCCGCGGAAGAAGGTGGTGGGCGTCTCCGCCATGCGGCGGAACTTCCCCTCCATCAACTCCGGGCGGGTCCGCAGCAGCACCTCGTCGGCCCGCACCAGCGCCTGCACCACCAACGCCTGCCGCTCGTCCTCCGGCGGCGCGCAGGCGGCGAGCAACGACACGGTGACGAACAGGGGCCTCAACGCGGGGGGCGTCTAGCGCACGGCGCCGGCCGACTCCGGGCCTCACGGCGCCGTCGCCAATTGTTCACCCGCACGTGACCTGCCCGTGACCGACGACTACGGCTTCTTGATGGGCAGCTGCATGCGCAGCCGCTCCACCGGGCGGCCGTGCAGGAGATGCTCGCTGACGACCTCCTTCACGTCCGCCTCCGTCAGCGGGCCGTACCAGACGCCCTCGGGGTAGACCACGGCGGCCATCCCCCGCTCGCAGGCGTCGAGGCAGCCGGCCCCGTTGGCTCGCACCCCGCGCACGCCCTGGGCGTCGAGCTCCCGCTTGAAGAGCGCCCGCAGCGCCTCGCCACCCTTGCTCGCGCAGCACCCACGCGGGGCGCCGTCGGGGCGGCGGTTGGTGCACACGAAGAGGTGTCTTTCATACGGAGGCGCCATGCGCACCCCATAGCGCAGGCCGGCAGTTTTGCCGCCTTCTCTCCGGCGCCTTCGCTGACGGTACGGCCGCGCAAAGCCAGCCCTCCCCTCAGAGGCGACGCCCCGCTGAGAGCGCAAGAACGATCAAACCAAGACACGCACATTCAGCAAATACGCAACCCCGGGTGCAGGGCCTCATTATGAAAAAGGACTCCAGATTCCGGCCGACTCAATCAGCCGGGCTACTGCGTGCCCCACGTCGCGGGCTGGCCAAACGATCGCGAGGCCCGATTTGCCGCGCCCAGAGCGAACAGAGGCAGAATGCTACAGGTCTGCAACACCCCTAAGTGTTGGGTATTGGACAGAAATTTGACACAATATCTAGTACGGCGATGCTTGACACCCGGACGTCACGGGGTGCATAAGTCGGCTCCCCGCGCCCGCTCTCGGGGCAGCGGCGCCGAGGCCGGAGGGACCTCGGCAACACGAAACATCCTACCTTTCGCGACTTTCGCGCTCCGGGGCCGTCGGCCGAGGAGTTCAGTTGGTTTTTGCGTTTTACCCATACAAGCAGTCAACACATCAACGCGTTCACACTCGAGGGGATGAAGATGGAGAAAGAGCTGAAACCCACTGGCAGTGCGGTCACTTCGGTGCTCCCGGTCGACTCCCGCGCGGTGCCCCGCAAGGGCAAGGCGCAGGGGCTGGAGGTCGCGCGCTACTTCACGACGGCCGGGGTCGACCCGGCCGACGAGATCGCCTGGGAGTTCCGCTCCGCCTCCATCACCGGCGAGGACGGCAAGGTGGTCTTCGAGCAGAAGAACATCGAGATCCCCAAGTCGTGGTCGATGCTGGCCACCAACGTGGTGGCCTCGAAGTACTTCCGCGGCACCCCGGGGACGCCCGAGCGCGAGTCGTCGGTGCGCCAGCTGGTGGGCCGCGTGGTCAACACCCTCACCCGCTGGGGTGAGCAGGGCGGCTACTTCGCCAACACCGAATCGAAGAACGCGTTCCACGCCGACCTGACGCACCTCCTGCTCCGGCAGAAGGTGGCCTTCAACTCGCCGGTCTGGTTCAACGTGGGCGTCGAGGAGTACCCGCAGTGCAGCGCGTGCTTCATCAACTCCGTCGAGGACTCCATGGAGTCGATCCTCGGGTTGGCGCGCACCGAGGGCATGCTCTTCAAGTACGGTTCGGGCACCGGCTCCAACCTCTCGCCCATCCGCTCCTCGCGCGAGATGCTCAAGGGCGGCGGCACGGCCTCGGGCCCGGTCAGCTTCATGAAGGGCTTCGACGCCTTCGCGGGCGTCATCAAGTCGGGTGGCAAGACGCGCCGCGCGGCCAAGATGGTCATCCTCAACGCCGAGCACCCCGACATCCTCGAGTTCATCCGCTGCAAGGTGGCCGAAGAGAAGAAGGCGCACGCGCTCATCGACGCCGGCTACGACTCCTCGTTCACCGGCGAGGCCTACGCCTCCATCTTCTTCCAGAACTCCAACAACTCGGTGCGGGTCACCGACGAGTTCATGAAGGCCGTGGAGAAGGATCAGGCCTTCTCCACGAAGTCGGTGCTCGACGGCTCCATCGTCGACACCTACCGCGCGCGCGACGTGTTCCGCGAGATCAGCCAGGCCGCGTGGCAGTGCGGAGACCCCGGCCTGCAGTACGACACCACCGTCAACGCCTGGCACACCTCGGCCAACACCGCGCGCATCAACGCCAGCAACCCCTGCTCCGAGTACATGTTCCTCGACGACACGGCCTGCAACCTGGCGTCGCTGAACCTGATGCACTTCCGCACCATCGACGGAGAGTTCGACGTCGAGGCCTTCAAGCACGCGGTGGACATCACCCTGCTGGGTCAGGAGATCATCGTCGGCTTCTCGAAGTACCCCACCGAGAAGATCCAGAAGAACTCCTACGACTTCCGGCCCCTGGGCCTGGGCTACGCCAACCTGGGCGCGCTGCTGATGTCCCAGGGCGTGGCCTACGACTCGGACACCGGCCGCGCCTACGCCGGCGCCGTCACCTCGCTCATGGGCGGCCGCGCCTACGCCATGTCGGCGAAGATGGCCGAGCACCTGGGCCCCTTCGCCGGCTACGCCATCAACCGCGAGCCGATGCTGGGCGTGATGCGCAAGCACCGCAAGGCCGCCTACCAGTGGCCGACCACCGACGACGCGGCCCTCGACGCGGCGCAGAAGGCGGTGTGGGACGAGGCCCTCGCGCTGGGTGAGCAGCACGGCTACCGCAACGCGCAGGTCACGGTGTTGGCCCCCACCGGCACCATCGGCTTCATGATGGACTGCGACACCACGGGCATCGAGCCCGACATCGCGCTCATCAAGTACAAGAAGCTGGTGGGCGGCGGCATGTTGAAGATCGTCAACACCACCGTCCCGCTGGCGCTCCGGAAGCTGGGCTACAGCAGCACGCAGGTCGACGCGATCATCACCTACCTCGACAAGAACGACACCATCGAGGGCGCGCCGGGACTGAAGGCCGAGCACCTCCCGGTGTTCGACTGCGCCTTCAAGCCGGCGAAGGGCAGCCGCTCCATCCACTACATGGGGCACATCAAGATGATGGGCGCCGCGCAGCCCTTCCTCTCGGGCGCCATCTCCAAGACGGTGAACCTCCCCAACGAGGCCACCGTGGAGGACATCGAGACCGCCTACCTCGAGTCGTGGCGCGCGGGGCTGAAGGCGGTGGCGGTGTACCGGGACGGTTGCAAGCGCAGCCAGCCGCTGAACACCCGCAAGAGCGACGAGGTGAAGACCGCCACGGTGGCGCAGCCTCAGGTGGTGGTGCAGCGCATCGACCGCAAGCGGCTCCCCGACGAGCGGCGCGCGCTGACCCACAAGTTCAGCATCGCCGGCCACGAGGGCTACCTCACGGTGGGCATGTACGAAGATGGGCAGCCCGGTGAGCTCTTCATCACCATGGCCAAGGAGGGCAGCACCGTCTCCGGCCTGATGGACGCCTTCGCCACCGCGGTCTCGCTGCAGTACGGCGTGCCGCTGAAGGTGCTGGTCGACAAGTTCGCCCACACCCGCTTCGAGCCGTCGGGCTTCACCAACAACTCCGACCTGCCCATCGCCAAGTCCATCACCGACTACATCTTCCGCTGGCTGGCGCTGAAGTTCCTCCCGCAGGAAGGCCAGACGGAGAGCGTGATGGAAGCCGAGGCGCGCAAGGTGGCCTCGGTGCAGCTTCCCGTCGCCTCGCCCCCGGTCGCGCCGCCCGCCCCGGCGGTCAACGCCGCGTTCCTGAATCAGGCCGACGCGCCGCCCTGCCCGGTGTGCGGCACCATCACCGTGCGCAACGGCGCCTGCTACAAGTGCCACAATTGCGGCGCCACCACCGGCTGCAGCTAAGCCCCCGCGACGCGCGAATGAGCTGAACAGCGGCTCCGGCAACCCCGGGGCCGCTTTTTTTCGTTCGGCCTCCCGAGCGGGCGTGTGGTGTCTTCGGGCGGCCGACCTCCCGGCCAGGAGACTCCCCGTGAAGACTTCACAGCTGGCGCTCGCCTTCACCTTCGCAGCCTGCGGCACCCTCACCCCGACACCGGATGCGGGGCTGGCCGGCGGCGGCGCCGGTGGTGGCGCGCACGCCGGAGGAGGGCACGTGGCAGGTGGAGCGGGCGGCGGCGAGGCCGGCGGAGGAAGCGGCGGCGGGGGTGGCCAGGGCGGCGGCGGCGCGCAGACGGGTGGCGGCTCGGCGGG
>CALNBU010000426.1 GCA_937875615.1 uncultured Archangium sp. | reverse complement strand
CCGGAGCGCGGCGAGGAGGAAGACCTCGTTGAGGCCCGTGGGTTCTTCGATCGCGCGATCTCCGTCGCGCCGAAAGAGTTGGCGGCGTGGGTCAATCGCGGAGAGGTCAATCTGCGCGAGGGCAAGATCCTTGAGGCGGCGCAGGACTTCGCCGAGGCGGTCAAGCTCGACCCCGAGTCGAAGGATCCGCTGACCCAGCGTGCGCGGGTCCTGGCGGCGGCGGCGCTCGAGACGATCGAGAAGAGTCAGCAAGAAGCCGCTGGCGCCCCGAAGAAGTAGCCTTCAGATTCGAGCATTTCTCTCTTCGCGCGGCGGGCTCGGTAAACGAGTTCGGCCGCGCGTTTTTTTTGCCGTGGCGCTAACCTCCCGCGCCCATGGCTGCTGGCAACAAGTTCCTCAACAAGTACTCCGACATCGTGCTGGCGGTGGTGGTCATCGCCATCATCGCGATGTTGATCGTTCCGCTGCCCACGTTGCTGCTCGACGTGCTGCTGACCGTCAACATCAGCCTGTCGGTCATCATCCTGTTGATCTCGTTGTACATCCCCGGCGCGCTGCGGCTGTCGATCTTCCCGACGCTGCTGCTCATCACCACCATGTACCGATTGGCGCTGACGGTCTCGACCACACGCCTCATCCTCTCCACTGGTGACGCCGGCGAGGTCGTCTACGCCTTCGGCAACTTCGTGGCCCGCGGCAATTTCGTGGTCGGCGGCATCGTCTTCATCATCCTGGTGATCGTGAACTTCATCGTCATCGCCAAGGGCTCAGAGCGCACCCTGGACGCGATGCCGGGCAAGCAGATGTCGATCGACGCCGACCTGCGCGCCGGCGCCATCGAGATGGAGGAGGGCAAGCGCAAGCGCCGCGATCTCGAGCGTGAGAGCCAGCTCTTCGGCGCGATGGATGGCGCGATGAAGTTCGTCAAGGGCGACGCCATCGCCGGCATCATCATCACCGTGGTGAACATCGTGGGTGGCCTGGCCATCGGCGTGCTGCAGAAGGGCATGACCGCTGGAGAGGCAGCCACGAAGTACGCGCTGCTGACCATCGGTGACGGTCTGGTGGGCATGATCCCCGCCATCCTCATTTCGACTGCCGCGGGCATCATCGTCACGCGCGTGAGTGGTGACGAAGAGGGCGCGCATCTCGGCAAGGACGTGGGCAGTCAGCTGACCGCCTACCCGCGCGCCATCGCCATCGCCGCGGCGATGATCTTCACGCTCGGCCTGGTCCCCGGGCTGCCCAAGATTCCGTTCCTGCTCCTTGGCGCCGCTGCGGGCGTCGGCTCCTACTTCATGCTCAAGCGCCAGAAGAAGATCGAGTCTGGCGAAATTGACGAGGACGAAGTCGAGCCGGAGGACGAGAAGCAACAGTCGGTCGCGCCGCAGCCAAAGGAGCCCATCAACCCGGACTCCGAGCTGTTCATCCCGGTGGTCACGCCCATCGTGTTGGAGGTCTCAGACGCGCTGGTGCCCTCGGTCGACTCGCGGCAAGACGGAGGAAAGTTCCTCTTCGAGCTCGTGCCCTTCATGCGCGATGGCCTCTTCGTGGAGCTCGGGGTGCGCTTCCCCGGCGTACGCGCGCGCGGCAACCCCGGGTTGCCGCCGGGGGCGTACCAGATTCAAATCAACGAGGTTCCGGTGGTGACGGGGCAGGCCACGCTGGGCCACATTCTCGTCAACGACACCGTCGATCGCCTGCGGCTGATGAACGTGGAGGGCTTCGACGCGGTGAACCCGGCGACCCGGCAGCCGGCCGCGTGGGTGCCGGAGCAACACAAGGACATGCTGGAGGCGGCGGGGCTCACCACCTGGGACGTGCCCGGCTACGTCATCCTGCATCTGGCCTCGGTGTTGCGCCGCTACGCGCGGGAGTTCGTGGGCGTGCAGGAGGTGCAGACCATGCTCGACCAACTCGAGAAGGCCTTCCCCGCCATCGTGAAGGAGGTCGTCCCGAAGGTGGTGACGGTGCTGAAGCTGACCGACATCCTGGGGCGACTGGTGGAGGAGGAGATCTCGGTCCGCGACCTGCGCGGCATTCTCCAGGCGCTCGCCGAGCAGGGGCAGGTGGAGGCCGATTCGGTGATGCTGACCGAGCACGTGAGGTCCGCGCTCAAGCGCTACGTGTCACACAAGTACGCGCGCGGAACGAACACCCTGGTGGTGTACCTGCTCGACCCGCAGATCGAAGACGCCATCCGCAGCTCCATCAAGCGGACCTCGGCCGGAACCCACCTCGCGCTGGAGCCGGACATCGCGCAGGAGATCGTCCAGGCAGTGAAGAATGAATGCGGACACCTTCCGCCTACGGCGCAGCGGCCGGTGATCCTGACCTCGATGGACATCCGCCGCTACGTCCGGAAGCTGTTGGAGTACGAGTTCAACCCGCCGTTCTCGGTGGTGAGCTACCAGGAACTCTCTCCTGAGTTGAACATCCAGCCGGTGGCCCGCATCAGCGCGCGCTGAAATGGCCGGGCCGCTCAGGCCCCGGCCAACAGCAGGACGATCAGCACCACGCCCAGCAGGACCATCACCGCGCCGATGGCCAGCACCACCACGTGCTGCTTGTTCTTGAGGTCGATGAGCTTGAGCGGGTTGAGCCCGGCGCTCGACGGGCCGGGGTCCGCGCCGTCGTCGTAGGGCTCACCGCCATCGTCCAGGAGCTCGTCTTCCGGCAAGGGATCCTCGGCGGGTTGATCCTCCTGCGACGCTTCCCCCTGCGCGGTCTCCACCTCAGGCTCTTCTTCGGGCGGGGCGCGCTCCTCGGTCTCGGGCTCGGGCTCGGGTGGGTCGGCTGGTTCTGCGTTGGCCAGGGTGCTCTCGGAGACGTCCTCTTCAGGCTCGTCTTCGACGTCGGACATCAACACCGGATCTTCGCGGGCCTCGGAGGGGTCGATGAACAGCAGCCGGACGCCGCCGATCTCGACCTCGTCGCGGTCCTTGAGCGTCTCCTTCCTGGCCCGCTTCTTGTTGACCTTGATGCCGTTCCGGCTGCCGAGGTCTTCGATGTGGGTTCCGGTCCAGTCGCGGCGGACCTTCACGTGCTTGCGGGAGACCAGATCATCGTTGAGCACGACGTCGGCTTCGGCGGCGTCGCGCCCGAAGATGATCTCCTTGGCGTCGGCGATCTCGATGCGGGTGCCCTCGGTGCTCCCGTTCATCACCCGGAAGTAGGGGTTCTCGCCGCTCGCGGCGAGGCCCTTCATCACGTCCTTCACCAGGTTGCGGGACAGGAAGCTGGTCTTCTCGCTGGTGCCCTTGGCGTCGACGTCGGCGACGCGATCGAAGGTGACGTCGAACTGCGCGATGGCGATGACGTCGCCGTTGCGCAACAGCCGCTTCTCTCCCTTGGGGAGCTTCTGGCCGTTGATCTGCGTGCCGAAGGAGCTCCCCAGATCCTCGAGGAAGAACAGGGTGCCGTCCCGCGAGATGCGGGCGTGGTTGCGGGAGACGGCCTGCTGGGCGAGCACCACCTGACACGACTGATCGCGCCCAAAGGTGATGAGCTCCTCATCGAGCACCACCGTGCGCGACTGGCCCGGTCCACTGCCGCTCTTCATTTTGACGGTGAGGCGGACGCCCATGATGCGGAGTCAGTCGTTGACGTACTGCTTGCAGGTCGCCACCTGCGTGGGGAACTCCGTCTCGTTGGCGAACTTGAGGAAGTTCTTGCAGTCCACCGTGGCCTTCTTCTCGTCGGCCATGCGCCTGTGCAGCTCGAAGAGCCCGAAGTAGCAGAGCGCGTACTTCTTGTCGTACTTGAGGCAGCGGTTGAAGGAGCGCTCCTCGTCGCTGGTGCGCCCGTTCTCACGGGCCTCGAGCGCCAGGGAGTACTCGGAGGCGGGCGTCTTCTCGCCGGCCGCGCGCGCCTTCACGTCGTCGAGGGCCTTCTGCTGCAGCTGGCACTTCTTCTCGGCGATGATGATGTTGTTCCGACACTCGGGGCTCTCCGCGTTGATCTCGATGCAGGAGGTGAAGGAGTCCTTGGCGTCACAGGGCTTGCCGAGCTCCATGTGCAAGTTCCCCAACAGCACCCAGGCGCCGGTGAAGGCGGGGTCGAGCTGCACGGCCTTGTTCAGGCTCTCCAGGGCGTCTTCGAAGTCGCCGTCTTCCATGTCGAGCGCGCCCAGCTGCGCCCAGGCGTCGGCGACGTCGGGCCGGACGTGGAGCAGGGTGCGGAAGGCCTTGCGCGCGTTGTCGTGGTCGCCGAGGCCCTTGAAGGCGAGGCCCAGGTTGTAGCGGGCCTCGATGTAGTCGGGGTTGATGTTGAGGGCGTGCTGGAAGTTGTCGTGCGCTTTCCCGAAGGCCAGCTCCTCCAGGTAGATGAGGCCCAGGTTGTTGTAGCCCTGTGACTGGTGGTTGTTGAGGCGCAGGGCCTTGATCAACAGCTCCTTGGACTTCGCGGTCTGGCCCCGCTTCTTGGCGATGACCGCCTTGTTCACCCAGGGGTCCGCGTACTGGGGCGAGAACTGCACCGCGAGGTCGCACTGGTCTTCGGCGGCCTGGAGGTTGCCGAGGCCAATGTATTGGGCACAGAGCTCGTTGCACTCGAGCGCGCGCTGGGTCGGAGGTACCGGGCCGAAGCAGGCCAGCAGGGTCGCTGCGGCCGCCAGCGACAGAGAGAGTCGGGTCATCGGGGCGGGAGTGTAAAGTTGTCACCGCAGCGTCGCAATCACTCGTACGAGGTGGTGATGACGCCGGGGCGTCCGCGGGCAGCGCCGCGCGGATTTTACGCGCACCGGCGCGCGCTGTGGCTACGATGTGCGCCGTCATGCGCAAGATGCTCCAACCCTTGTTGGTGGCCGCCGTGTTGTGTGGCGCCGCTCCGTCGTTCGGCCAGACCTTCGCCAATCGCTACCTGGGCCTGGGGGTCTCGGTGGTGAAGCTGCTGGGCAACAGTCCGTCGCTCGACGTCTTCGTGCCCATCTCCATCGAGGGCGGTTGGTACCTCGAGAACGGCTTCGAGTTCTACGCGCGTCCGCAGTTCTTCATCACCCGGGTGCTGCAGGGCGCTCAGCAGTCCGATGGGTCGGTCGGCGCCGGCATCGTGGTGGGCGGCGGCGGGCAGGTGGGCGTGCGCTACCTGTTCCTCGAGGAGTCGATTCGGCCGTACATCGGCCTGCACGCCTCCCTGGTGGTGTTGGCGACCGCGCCGGCGGCGAGCTTCATCCCCGGGCCGGGCGTCAACGTGGGCGTGGACTTCTTCGTCGCCGACAGCGTGTCCATCGGCCTGCGTGTCCCGGTCGATCTCTACCTGCAGTTCAACACCAATGGGCAGGACGTGATCGCCACCGTTGGCCTCGGCGGGACCGCCAACGTCCTCTTCTACTACTGACGTGCTGGACGGACCGCGCGGCTTCGCAGCGGTACGCAGGTAGACTCGGGCTCGGGGAATGACTGCGGCAACCTTCGGGAAGTACGAGATCACCAGCAAGCTCGCCTCCGGGGGCATGGCCGTGACCTACCGGGCGCTGATGGTGGGCGCGCGCGGCGTGAAGAAGCCGGTGGTGCTCAAGCTCATCCACCCACACCTCGCCGAAGAGGCCGAGTTCGTGGAGATGTTCATCGAGGAGGCGCGGCTCTCGGCGACGCTGACGCACTCCAACATCGCGCAGGTCTTCGACTTCGGTGAGGTCGACGGGCGCTACTTCATCGCCATGGAGCTGGTCGATGGGCAGTCTCTGTCGCCCGCGCTCAAGCGCGCGCGGCGGAAGGGCTACCGGGTGCTCCCCACGCCGCTGGCCTGTCTCATCGCGGTCGAGATGTGCGAGGCGCTGTACTACGCGCACACCCGCGCCGACGAGGCAGGCGCGTCGCTCGACATCGTCCACCGGGACGTCTCGCCGGAGAACGTGCTCATCAGCTGGCAGGGTGAGGTGAAGCTGGTCGACTTCGGCATCGCCAAGTCGACGATGACCGGGAAACAGACGGCCACCGGCACGGTGAAGGGCAAGTACCGGTACTTCTCGCCGGAGCAGTCGCGGGCCGACCGCACCATGGACTCGCGCACCGACGTCTACGCGGCGTCGGTGGTGCTGTACGAGATGCTCTGCGCGCGTCGCCCGTACGAAGGTGAATTCGTAGAGGTGATGCAGGCGGTGTTGACGGGCGACTTCCCGTTGCCCACCTCGCTCAACCCGGAGGTGCCGCCGGAGCTGGAGCGGATCCTCCTCAAGGGGCTGGCGCTCGACCGCGAGGCGCGCTTTCGCACCGCGCGCGAGATGGGGCAGGCGCTCAACGCGCTGACGCACACGCTCTTCCCCGACGTGCACCGCAGCGACCTCCAGTCACTGATGTCGGTGCTGTTCGAGGAGGAGCTCACCGCCAACGGACGCCCGGCGGAGGTCCGCGAGGGCTTCCGCGCGCTGATGGACGGCGGAGAGCCGTCGCGGGCCGATGATCTGACCCCGCCCGATGGCGTCCCCACCGTGGCCCCCGCGGCGCGTCGGCCCGTCACCCGCTCGAACCCCCGGCTGCCGGTGTCGAAGGCGGGGGTGAGCCCGGGTGAGGCCACCGACGTCAACGCCACCAGGCTCGACGAGCGCAGCGCCGCGACGAGGCCCGCGCGGCGCACCGGGCCGCCGCGCGCCGCACTGCGCGTCGACGATGAGCTGACGCCGCTCCCCGCCGACGTGAAGATGACGGGCTCGCAGAAGACGCAGCTCTCGCTCGACACGCCCGAGCGGATGGAAGAGGAAGCCCGCAAACATGCGTG
>CALNBU010000425.1 GCA_937875615.1 uncultured Archangium sp. | reverse complement strand
CGCCCGTCGCACCGCTGCCGCCGCCTGTCGCCCCGTCGCCGCCGCCCGGCGGCCCCGACCACCGCGTGTCACAGTCGCCCAGCGGGTGCTCGAGCGCGCCGACGGTGCGCTGCCCCGCAGGCCGGGCGCGTCCACAGTAGTCGGTCGTCACCTCCACCAACTGGCTCACCGTGGCGCTCAGCGGCGCGACGTCGCCGGCGAGGCGGAGGTCTCCCTCCAACGGCGCCCGGTAGTACCCGGCGAAGGTCGCCGCGCTGACGTTGGTGACGTTCTGCTGCCCGGTGAAGGTGCCGGAGTCCCGAGCGCGGACCACCGACGAGAGCAGATTTCCCTGCGCCAGCCCGGAGCTGGACGCGAAACGGAAGTCGACCCCATTGGTGGCGATGAAGGTGTTGTGCAGCACCTTCGTGTCGGTCGCCAGGTTCAGGTACACGGCGACGTCGCTGCAGTTCACCACGATGTTGTTGAGCAACACGCCCTCCCGGTGCTCCGGGTCGCACGGCACGGAAGAATCGAAGGCCGGTGCGCAGTACTGCGCGCCGGTCCCGCCACCGCCGAATGAGAGGCCGATGCGCGCGCCGCCGGAGAAGGCTCCCTGTGACTGACAGATGACGAGGTTCCGCTCGAAGCGACCGCGGCGGCCGCCGCTCTTCATGAACGCGCCGAAGCTGACGCCGTTGCCCCCACCCTTCTGGAAGTCGTGGAGATGGTTGCCCCGCACCACCCAGTCGTCTCCGGTGTCGATGTTCAGCTTGGTGACCGGCAGGCTCGTGGCGCGCGCTCTGGTGTCGAAGAGCTCGTTGTCCTCGATGAGCCCCTCGTCGGGCGTCTGCCACACCCCGCTCACCTGCACCGCGTTGGCCTTGAGCTGCGCGTTGAAGTCGGACACCCGGCTGCGGCGCAGCACGAAGCCATCCGCGTCACCCATCACATGAAAGGCGTGCTCACAGTCGTCGTCCGAGGCGCACGCCCCGCGCACGTCGAGCCCCTCGAAGTGCCAGTGGCGGCCCGAGACCTTGAAGCCTTCGGCGCTGCTGCTCTCGATGACTGCCCCGTGGAGGTTCGCCGCCCGCACCACGATGGGCGCCGCCGCGGTGCCCTGAGCGGTACACGAGAAGTTGCCAGACGAGGCGTAGGTGCCGTCGGCGAGGACGATGGTGTCCCCCGCCTGCGCCGCCTGAATCGCCGCGCGCAGCTCGCTCACCGTGGACACCTGCACCTCCGCCCCCCA
>CALNBU010000424.1 GCA_937875615.1 uncultured Archangium sp. | reverse complement strand
CCCCGACACCGACGTGGCCCGGCTGCTGAACCAGTTGGTGGCGGCGGCGTGGCGGGCCATCGACGCGCCCGTCGCCGGCCGCCTGGCGGCGCTGCGCACGTTCTACGCCCGGACCCTGCCGGCGATGATTCAGCACCTGCTGCCGCTGACCCGGTTCGCCGCCGGGCTGCTGTGCTTCGGCGCCGTCACCGGGGCGCTGACCGTCGCGCTGCACCCCGACGGCGAGCTGCTGCTGGTCCCGGCGGACCTCCGCGGGTGGATCTCCCGACAGGAGCTGTGGACCGACGGCATCCTCGGCGTGGAGACCCCCGGCTCGATGGCCATGGCCATCTTCCTCAACAACCTCCGGGTGGCCTTCTTCGCCGCGCTGCTGGGCATCACCTTCGGCCTCGGCACCGCGCTCATCACGCTCTACAACGGCCTGTTCCTGGGCGCGGTGGTGGCCGCGTGTTTCCGCGGCGGCCTGGGTTGGAACATCCTCACCTTCATGTCCGCCCACGGGCCGGTGGAGCTCTCGCTCATCTGTCTCTGCGCGGCTGCGGGGCTGCACGTCGGCCGGGCGCTCGTCGACCCGGGCGAGCGCTCCCGCCGCGCCGCGTTGGCCGCCCACGCCCGGCTCAGCCTGCAGGTGGTGCTGGGCCTGGCGCCCTTCGTGGTGGCCATCGGCATCGTGGAGGGCTTCGTCAGTCCCGGCGGCTACTTCCCCTCGGTGCTCAAGGTGGCCGTCGGCCTGGCCTCGGGGCTCGGGTTCTGGCGTTGGATTTTACGAGAGGCGCGGTAGATCGATTTTCGCGCCCCGGGCAACACAGGGGCGTCGTTCAGTTCACCCCCGACCCATTTCAAGGAACTTCCGAATGCGCCTTCGTCTGCTGCTTCTCGCTCTCCCCCTCACGCTGGCCCTCGCCGCCTGCTCGAAAGCCGTACCGGAGGTGGACCTCTCGTCCGAGCAGCCACGGGTCACCCTGCTCCAGGAGCAGAAAGATCCCTCCGAGGTGCGGGCGGGCGTGATCGCGGGCATCCAGAACAAGGGCTGGCTGACGGAGTCGGAGAACGGCCCGGAGATCGTCGCCCGCCTCAACCACAGGGGCACCAGCATCCGCGTCTCGGTCGTCTACGACGCGCAGCGCTTCAGCATCAAGGGCCTGGAGGCCGACGCCAAGAGCGCGAAGCTGTACGACCGGTACGTGGGGGGCCTCGAAGACGCCATCGCCCGCCGCCTCCGTTCCTCGCCCACGGTGCAGGCGCCGCCGCCGCCCCCGCCTCCTCCCGCCGGCGCGGTGCCGTCGCCCACCATCGCCGTCTTCGGTCGTGAACAGAACCCGGCGGAGATCAAGGCCGCGCTCAGCCGCGCGCTGAGCGGCCACAGCTGGGTGCTGGAGTCTGACGACGCCTCGGGCCTGGTGGCGCGCCTCAACCACCGGTCCGCGTGCAGCTGACCTACACCAACGCGCAGGCCACCATCAGCTACGTGAACAGCGAAGGTCTCGACATCGACCGCTCGACCGGCCGCTCGGACGACTACGAGAAGTGGATGCGCAACCTGGTGGAGTCGATCCGCAACAACACGCAGTGAGCGCGGCGTGAGCTCAGGGGGCCTCCAGCTTCTTCACGATCTGGAGCGCCTCCTCGACGTGTCGCGCGGCGTTGAACTGCGAGTCGAAGCGGTGCACCACGTTGCCGGCGCGATCGATGATGAAGGTGACGCGACCGGGCAGCAGGCCCAGCGTCTTCTTCACCCCCATGGCCTTCGCGGCCACGCCCTTCTCGTCGGTGAGGAGGGTGAAGGGGAGCCGGAAGCGGCCCTTGAACTCCTCGTGCGACGCGGCGTCGTCGGAGGACACCCCCACAACCTCCGCGCCGGCGCTCTTGAAGTCCTCGTACTGATCGCGGAACGAGCAGGCCTCGGTGGTGCAGCCGGGCGTGCCATCGCGGGGGTAGAAATACAGCACCAGGGTCTTCCCGCCGATCAGCTCGGCGAGGGAGACCCGGGAGCCGTCGCTCCGCTGAAAGTTGGCGACCGGGGCGGGGTACGGCGTGTTCATGGCGCGGATCCTAACGAGAGGCCGTGGCCGGCGCTACGGACCTCGAGGCTCTCGCGGTGCGCCAACACCTTCTCGTAGGCGTCGTTGATGCGGCGCATGTCGTCGGCCCGTCCGCCGCGATCCGGGTGGTGCACCCGCGCCAGAGCCAGGTAGCGCGCGCGCAGCTCGGCGTTGGAGCAACCGGGGCTGGCGCCCAGCTCGCGGTAGGGCACGCCCACCGTGAGCGACGCCAGCCACCGCGCCAGGCGCTCCTTCACCGGGCCCACGTTCACCACCTCCGCGGCGGCTTCGCGGGCGCGGCGCATCTTGGTGTCGGCGCGCAGCACCTCGCTGTACACCGACGAGGTCCACCGCGAGCACCCCGGGCACCGGTAGTAGCGGATGGTGCCGCCGCCGCCGCTGCTGCTGGTCATGCGCACCTTGCAGTGGGTGCACTCCATCTCCAACTCTTCCACCGTGGCTCGAGCGTGCGACGTCCGCATGGCTTCCTTCATGTGGGGATTGAAACGGGTGCTACAGCCTTGTGCCGTCTTGTACGCTCGCGGTGAAATGACGCAAAAATTTGGCCACTTTTTCCGCTCGGGCATCATGGCGCGATGAGGCTGCTCTTGAGCGCAGTGGTTGTCTTCGGCGCGCTGAGCGGGCTCGCGGCGCCCAGAAAGTCCATCGGCGACGCGAAGGAGGAGGCCCCGTGCCCCGACGTGTGGCGCGACGTTCAGTTGCTCCGCGCGCTCCAGTGGGCCTGGGCGCCGGCGCCCATCGCGGTGCGGGTCCAGGCCATCGAGGATCTCGGATTCTTGCAGGACCCGCGCGCGATCGACGCCCTGGGCGCGATGGCCTTCGACGCCAACCAGCACGTGGCCCTCGCGGCGGTGCGGGCGGTGGCCGCCATCCCCCATCCGCGCGCCGAGGAGGTGCTCGGCAACGTGCTGCGCGCGCCCAACCTGTCCCCCACCCTGCGGGTGCGCGCGCTGTCGCTGCTGCCCTTCCAGAACACCGGCAGCGCCCTGCGCCAGGTCCACGCGGTCACCCACCAGCTCGGCTACCCCGCCGAGGTGCTGACGACGGCGAGGCGCCTGGCCGCGCAGCTGCCCAACCCGCCCCACGACACCTTCGCAGGAGAGACGCCGTGATCGATCGCCGGGTTGCGTTCCTGGGGGCAGGCAACATGGGCGCCGCCATCATGCGGGGGCTGCTCCGCGCCGGGCTCCCGGCCGCGCAGCTGAGCGCCACCGTTCGCCGCGAAGAGCGCCGCGCCGAGGTCGAGCGCACCTGGGGCGTCCAGGCGACCCTCGACAACCTCCAGGCCGCCCGCGACGCCGAGGTGCTGGTGCTCTCGGTGAAGCCGCAGGCGCTCGACCGGCTGTTGACCACCATCGCCCCGGCCGTCGATCACTCCAAGTTGATCATCTCCGTGGCCGCCGGCGTCCCCATCGCCGCCATCGAGCGCCGCCTGGGTGCGGGCGCGCGCATCGTCCGGGCCATGCCCAACACCCCCTCGCTGGTGGGCGCGGGCGCCACCGCCCTGTCGGCGGGCGAGCACGCCACGGCCGGAGATCTCGCGCTGGCCACCGCCATGTTCGACTCGGTGGGGCTGACCACGGTGGTCGACGAGGCGCTGCTCGACGCGGTCACCGGCCTCTCGGGCAGCGGCCCGGCGTACATCTTCCTCATCATCGAGGCGCTCTCGGACGCCGGGGTGAAGGTCGGGCTCTCGCGCCATCAGGCCCTCAAGCTCGCCGCCCAGACGGTGCTCGGCAGCGCCCAGCTGCTGCTCGAGACCAACGCCCACCCCGGCCAGCTCAAGGATCAGGTCACCAGCCCCGGCGGCACCGCCATCGCGGGGCTCCACACGCTGGAGGCCGGCGGCCTGCGCACCACCCTCATCAACGCCGTGGAGGTCGCCACCCACCGCGCGCGCGCGCTGGGCGAAGCCTTCCTCGAGAAGAAGTAGAAGGAGCACAGCATGAAGATGACCCCGCTGGACATCCGCCAGAAGCGCTTCGAACGGGAGCTGCGCGGCTACTCGAAGAAGGAGGCCGAGGCCTTCCTCGAGCTGTGCGCCGGCGAGTTCGAGGAGGTGGTCCGGGAGAACATCTCGCTCAAGGAGGAGCTCAAGCGCACCCAGGCGCGGCTGGAGCAGCACCTCGAGCGCGAGAAGGCGCTGCAGGAGACCATGGTCACCGCCCAGCGCATCAGCGAAGACGTCAAGGCCCAGGCGCGCAAGGAGTCCGAGGTGATCGTCGCCGAGGCCGAGCTGCAGGCCGAGAAGATCGTCGCCGGCGCCAACAACCGGCTGGTCGAGCTGGTGAAGGAGCTCAACGAGCTCAAGCGACAGAAGGTGCAGTTCGAGTCGCACCTGGAGGCGCTGGTCGACTCCCACAAGAAGCTGCTCGACACCTGGAAGACGCAGCCCGGCGCCGACGTGGCCTGGCTGGTCAAGAAGGAGTGACGGCGCCGAGCTGGCTGAGCGAGCGCGGTGAGGCCGTGCAGCTGGTGGTGCTGGTGCAGCCGCGGGCGTCGAGGTCCCGCGTGCTGGGTGAGCACGACGGCCGCCTGAAGATCGCGCTCGCCGCCCCGCCCGTCGACGGCGAGGCCAATCAGGCGCTGCTCGACTTCCTCCGGGAGTCCCTGGGCGTGCGCCGGAGCGACGTGGAGCTGCTCGAGGGACACGCCTCCCGCCGCAAGCGGCTCCTCGTTCGGGGAGTTGCCGCGCGCGACATCATGGCCAGATTGGCCCGATGACCTTCCTGGCAGCCCTGCTCGTGGTGACGGCGGCCACACCGCCACCACCGCCCCCGCTGGCCGAGCTCTCGACCCCGCGCTTCGTCATCCGCTACACGCAGCAGGCCGAGGGCATGGCCCGGGTGTTGTCGCGCGACGTGGAGTCCATGCGCGACGACGTGGCCTCCCTGCTCGGCCGCGACTGGCCGGGCGTGACCGAGATCCGCCTGGGCACCGGGCGCGAACAGTATGAGGCGCTGGCGCTCCCCGGCGGCCCGCCGCCCGAGTGGGCCATCGCGCTCGCCTACCCCGGCCGGAACGTGGTGCTGCTGGAGGCGAACTCGCTGCTGGGCCCGGACGGACGCAAGACGCTCAAGCACGAGCTGGTGCACGTCGCGCTCGGCCAGTTCGCCACCGGCTGGCCGCGCTGGTTCCAGGAGGGGCTCGCCATGGAGCTGACCGGCGAGCGCCAATGGCGCATGGAGCAGTTCGCCACCATGACCACCGCCGTCACCAGCGGGCGCCTCTACGACTTCCGGCAGCTCGAGGCGGGGTTCCCGGCCAGCGCCCACGGCGCCGAGGTGGCCTACGCGCAGAGCGCCGCCTTCGTGGAGTTCCTCAGGCAGCGGAACGGCCGCGGCGCCTTCCTCCGGTTGATCGACCGCATGGCGCAGGGTGACAACTTCGAGAAGGCCTTCGGTGTGGCCTTCTACGTGCCGATCTCGATCGAAGAGGCCGCGTTCTTCCGGGAGCTGCCGCGCCGTTACCCCTGGTGGACGGTGCTGCTGTCCAGCTCCGCGCTGTGGGCGGCGATGTCGGTGCTGCTGGTGGTGGGCTACTTCCGGAGGCGCCGGGAGGTGCGGGCGCTGCGCGCGCGCCAGGCGGCCCTCGAGGTGAAGTACGAGCTGTCGAAGGCGCTGTTGCTCCGCCCGGTGATGAACGACGACGCCGAGCTCGACGGCCTCGCCGGCGGCGCGACCAACCCCCTTCCCCAGCGACCGTGGCTGGTCACCAGCGTGACGGAGAAGTAGCCGGGCGCTCAGCCCTTGATGGCGAGCACCACCTTGCCTCGGGCGCGCCGCGACACCACGTGGTCCAGTGCCTCCGGGAGCGCCTCCAACGGGAAGGTGCGATCGACCGACGCGCGGAGCTGCCCGCGCTCGACCATCGCCAGCACCTCGGTCAGCAGCGCCGCGTCGGAGGTCTGCAGGAAGGTGCCGAAGCGGCGGCCGGTCAGCAGCCCCACCACCGGACCCAGCACCCCCGCCGCCATCAGCGGGCCCATGGCCCCGCCCACCAACACGAAGCGCCCGCCGCGCCGCAGCGCCCGCCGGAACGCGAAGGGGCTCCGGTACGCCGCGCAGTCGAACACCACCTCGAAGGCCCCGTCGAGCCGGCCCTCCGCGAGGGTCCCGTCGAGCGCCTCGCCTTCGATCACCTCGTG
>CALNBU010000423.1 GCA_937875615.1 uncultured Archangium sp. | reverse complement strand
CGCCGCCTGCGCGCAGGCGGGCCTCACCTTCATCGGGCCGCCGCCCTCGGCCATCTCCGCCATGGGGCTCAAGTCAGAGGCCAAGGCGCGCATGGAGAAGGCTGGCGTGCCGCTGGTGCCCGGCTACCACGGTCAGGCGCAGGACCTGGCGCTGCTGCACAAGGAGGCCGATCGCATCGGCTACCCGGTGTTGATCAAGGCCAGCGCCGGCGGCGGCGGCAAGGGCATGCGACAGGTGGAGGCGTCGAGCGGGTTCGTGGCGGCGCTGGACTCCTGCAAGCGCGAGGCGAAGAACGCCTTTGGCGACGAGGCGGTGCTCATCGAGAAGTACCTGACGAAGCCGCGGCACATCGAGGTGCAGGTCTTCGCCGATACGCACGGCGAGTGCGTGTACCTCTTCGAGCGCGACTGCTCCGTGCAGCGACGACATCAGAAGGTGTTGGAAGAGGCGCCGGCGCCGGGCCTCGCTCCAGCGCGCCGCAAGGCCATGGGCGAGGCGGCCGTGGCCGCGGCGAAGGCCGTTGGTTACGTGGGCGCGGGCACCGTGGAGTTCATCGTCGAGGGCGACGACTTCTACTTCATGGAGATGAACACCCGCCTGCAGGTGGAGCACCCGGTGACCGAGCTGGTGACCGGCTTCGACCTGGTGGAGTGGCAGCTGCGGGTGGCGGCCGGAGAGAAGCTGCCGGTGACGCAGGCGCAGTTGAAGCTCGACGGCCACGCCATCGAGGCGCGCGTGTACGCGGAGGCGCCGGAGAAGGGCTTCCTTCCGTCGACGGGGCGCCTGACGCACCTGCGCTTCCCGGCGCACGTGGCCTTCGCCGGGGGCGGGCCGGTGCGCGTCGATGCGGGCGTGCGGGAGGGCGATGAGATCTCCCCCTTCTATGATCCGATGATCGCCAAGCTCATCGTCTGGGGTGAGGATCGCGCGCAGGCCCTGGCCCGCCTCTCCGAGGCGCTGGGCCAGACGCAGGTGGTGGGCGTGTCGACCAACGTGGCCTTCCTCAAGCGCCTGGTGGAGTCGGAGGCCTTCTCTTCGGCGGACCTCGACACCGGGCTCATCGCGCGCAACGAGGCGGCGCTGTTCCCCGGGGAGGTCGCGCCTCCGCGGGAGGTGCTGGCGCTGGCCACCGCGGCGGTGCTCGCGGAAGAGGCGGCCGGCGAGGGCGTGGACCCCTGGTCGACGCGCAGCGGCTGGCGACTCAACCAGCGCGCGGTGCGCACGCTGCGGCTGGGGGCGCATGAGGTGTCGGTCACCTACGAGCACGACGGCTTCCTGCTCGACGGCCAGACGCTGCGCTTCACGCATCAGGGCCCCGACTTCGAGCTGCGGTTGGGCGGCGCGCCGGTGCGCGGCACGGTGGTGCGCGCGGGCGCCCTGCAGGTGTTCTCCGCGGGCACGGTGACGGCGTTGGAGCCCTTCGACCCCATCGCGCACGCCGGTGAAGACGAGGGCGGCGCCGGGAAGCTGGCCGCGCCCATGCCCGGCAAGATCGTCGCGCTGCTGGTGGAGAAGGGAGTGAAGGTGGAGAAGGGCGCGCCGCTGCTGGTGATGGAGGCGATGAAGATGGAGCACACCATCAAGGCGCCGTCGGCGGGCACCGTGGCCGAGTTCCTCTTCGCTGCGGGCGACCAGGTCACCGAGGGCGCCGAGCTGCTCAAGTTCACCGCGTAGCGAAGGGAGCCGGCGCCGGCGCTTCGGCTCCGTTGACGATGTTGCCACGACTGCTCTTCTGGCCGGTGCTGGGCGCGCTGAGCGCCTGCTCCTCGCTCTTCGGCGCTGGCGACGACGCGGAGTGGCGTCGGGCCATCGCCCGGGAGCGCGGCAACCCGCAGATCTATTCGTTGGAGCCGGGTACGTTGAACGTCTTCGAGGTGGAGATTTCACGGCCTTCGGGGTGGAGCCAGGCCGATGAAGACGCGGCGGCGGAGCGCGCGATGTTGGCGAAGCTGCGGCGCCTGCAGGAGGTGTTGACCGCGGCTGGCGTCGATGCGGGCAGTCCGGTGGAGGTGCCGCAGCCCGCGCCTCACGGACCGCAGCAGCTGACGACGCGTGTGCGCTTCTCGGTGCTGCACCCCCGACCGGTGTTGCTGGAGGAGCCGCTGCCCGGCGCCGACTGTCGGCCGTGCTCGGCGTTGGCGCAGAAGCGGGGCGCGACGGTGCTGCGGGGCTTCGGCTTCGCGCCGATCGACCTGCGCACGGTGTCGGAGGCGCAGCTCCGCGAGGGCGTCGCGCTGCAGACGCGCAGCAGCGCGCTGTCCCCGGCCGACGAAGAGAGCATCCCGGTGCCGGCGCCACCCGAAGGGGAGGCGGTGCTGCGGTTGGTGGAGCGCTGTCCGGCGACGGTGGTGCGGGTAGAGCAGTCGGTGCGCGTCGGCTC
>CALNBU010000422.1 GCA_937875615.1 uncultured Archangium sp. | reverse complement strand
GGCTCCACCGGGAGCTGCCCTGCGCCGTCGACGCCCAGCAGCAGGTAGGTGTCCTGGGGGACGTCCTGCACCGCGCCGGAGGTCAGGGTGCTGATGATGGTGGTGTTGTTGGCCAGCTCCAGCGCGTAGTCGCTGTGCACGCCGAGCGGGAGCTTCCCGAAGTCGATGAGGTCCGGGAGGCTGCAGCTGTCGGACACCGCGCGACCGGTCAACGAGAGCGTCGACTGGTCCGCGCCGTCAGGGCGCAGCTCGAGGTTGGCGAAGTGGGTGCTGGAGGTGGCGACCTCCACCGGGGGCGTGAAGGCCACCGTCACGGTGGTGGTGTCGGTGGGCTGCAGCACCAGCTCCGGGTTGAAGCTGAGCGCGAAGGCCGGCCAGCCCTCGACCGCGGCGCCGTTGATGGAGACCGGCGAGTCGCCCTCGACCTCGAGCTGGAAGAACTCGGCGAGCGTCAGGCTCGCTTCACCCACGTTGCGCAGGACGAGGGCCGCGTCGCGGCGATCGCCCATCGAGATCTCCCCGAAGTCGATGTTGGCCGACATGTCGACGTGCCGAGCGCTGGTGAGGTCAATCCATTCCCACTGCACGGAGCCCTTGGCGGTCACTACGGACGTGGGCCGGCAACCGTCACAGGCGCTGAGCGCCGACAAAATGGCAAGAGAGAAGGCGACGGAGGTGGCAGGGCTGAAACGGTTGTGCATCACCCGGATGGATCTACTGGGGACGCGATGTGTCACACAAGCCCTGTCCCTCTCTTTCTCAGGACTTGAGAAGGGCGCGATGGTTCGGGCTCAAGGCGGGAGGTTGTTGACCGCCTCGATGGCGAGGGCGGCGAGCAGTGCCGGTGCCAGTTCGCTGGCGGAGGCCTCGATCACGCCCACCAGGGCGCCGGTCTCGTCGAGGAGGGGCACCCAGCCCTCGGCGCCGCTCAGCACCGCCCGGCCGGCGCGGGCGACGCGGGCCACCGGGTCCGTTTCATCGTGGAGCGGCACCTGCGCGCGCGCCAGGCCGCCCCGGTAGGTGAGCCGGAGGAGCACGCCGCTGCGCAGCTGGTAGATGCGAAGCCAGGACGACGCCAGGGCCTGGTGGACCGCGTCGACCAGCGCGTCGAGGGTCAGCAGGGCGAAGGAGGTCTGGGTGGTTCGCCCGCCCAGCGCGCGCCCGAGATCGAAGGGCTGGCCCGAGCGGACGCCGGTGGTGGGCGTGGCCGAGATGTAGAGCCGGTCGAGCGACGACGGGGTCGCCGGGAGGCTGCGCTTCTTCGCCTCTTCGAGGACGGTCCAGAGGGACTGTTGGGCTTCGTGTACCTGGTTCACGTCGAGCGTGAGCCCCGCTTGAGAAAGGTACGAGCGCGCGTCCATCGTGGGGAGGCTACTGGTGTCGAAGCGCCGGCGCCAGCGCACTGCGCGGGGCTATACAGCCTGGCCTCCATGTCGGACCTGGTCCAGCGCATCGTCCGGCCGCTCAAGGAGGCCACCCGGTTGGAGCGGCGGCGCTTCGCGGCGCTGCTGGGGCTGCGGGCCGCGGCGGCCACCTTCGTGCCGCTGGCGCTCGGCGCGCTCTGGGGTCACCCGGAGTTCAAGTGGGCGGGCATCGCCGGCTTCGTGGCCACCACCGCCGACAAGGGCGGCGCTTGGGGAACGCGCGCGCGCGCCTCGCTCGCGCTGTTGCTGTCCGGCTCGCTGGCGGTGGTGGTGGGCTCGTCGGTGGGCGCGTCGCTGACACGCTGCCGGTGGTGGCGGCCGGCGCGCTGGTGCGGGTGTTTGGCGCGGAGGCCATCGGGGTGGGCACCGCCACCTCGGTGTCGTTCCTCATCGCGCAGGCGCAGCCCGCCGGAGGGCTGGGGTTGGCGTTGGAGCGGGGGGCCCTCAACGCGGCGGGCGTGGGCTGGGCGGCCGCGCTGGCGCTGCTGTTGTGGCCGGTGCGCCAGTACGCGCCGGCGCGCCGCGCCGTGGCCGAAGGCTTCGCGCAGCTGACGGTGCACCTCGGGTTGCTGGCGGAGCACCTCTCCCGGGTGGGCTCCACCGGCTGGCACACCACGCAACAACAGGACCACGCGCGGGTGCGCGAGGCCATCGAGGCGGCGCGGGCGCACCTGGGCGCGCTGCGGCGCGACACCCGGGGCCTCAGCGACAAGCTGGCCTGGCTGCTGGGGCTGGTGCAGACCTGCGACCAGACCTTCGCCCGGGTGGTGGCGCTCTCCGACGTGCTGGAGAGCGTGGGCGCGGTGCCCGAGGCGGTGCGCGCCGACAAGGCCGTGCAGGCCGCCTATCTGGGGGATGG
>CALNBU010000421.1 GCA_937875615.1 uncultured Archangium sp. | reverse complement strand
GACGCGGCCTCATCCGGAAGCGCACGAAGTCGTCGACCCCGGCCAGCTGGTAGTACGGGTTGCGCGCGCGCTCGCGCCCCAGCGAAGAGACCGGCACGTCGCCGTAGTCGTGCCCCGCGTACAGCGCCGTCTCGTCGTTGAGCGACCCCAGCACCCCGAAGAGCGAGCGGTGCATCGCCACCGGGTCGCTCCCTGGAAAGTCGCAGCGCCCACAGGCGTTGACGAAGAGCGTGTCGCCAGAGAAGAGCGCCCCACCGCACAGCAGACACTGCGACCCCGGCGTGTGTCCCGGGGTGTGCAGGCAGCTCACCTCTGCGCCGGCCAGCCGCAGCACCTCACCGGGCGCCACCTCTCGCACCGCGCCCGCGAAGTCGGCGAGGGCCTCCGGCGCGAAGGCCCGCTCCGCCCGTTGCACGTACACCGGGACGTCGATGCGGCGCAGCACCTCCGGCACCCCGTTGAGGTGGTCGTGATGCGCGTGCGTCAACAGCACCGCCTCCAGCGTGCGGCCCGCCTCATCGAGCGCGGCGAAGATGGCGGCCACGTCCCACGCGGGGTCGATGACGAAGGCCCCTGTCCCTCCGGACGCGCCGGCGAGGTAGATGAAGTTCTTCATGGGGCCTAGAGTCAGTGGCCTGACCCACAATGGATTTCTTCCCGACATGACGTCCCGCCTCCTCGTTGCCCTGCTCCTCAGCTCCACGCTCTCGTGGGCCCAGAAGCCCACCATCACCTACAAGCCGCCCGCCAGCACGGAAGACGACCGCCCGGTGCTGACCTCCATCGTGGTGGGCGCGCAGTCCTCCGACTACGCCTTCAACCTCGAGTTCGACAAACGACCGTGGGGAGAAGACTGCCGAAACCGCTGCGCCAGCGCGACGTTGTTCATCGACACCGACAACAACCGACAGACCGGGCTCAAGCTGGCGGACCCCAAGGCCGCCGAGACGGGCGCCGACCTGGTGGTCACCATCCAGGGCACCCGCAGCATGGCCGGAGACACGCCCCGCCCGGTGCTGCGCGTCAAGGTGTCGGGCTACTCGGAGAGCGCGCGCGACGTCGAAGACGCCCACCTGCTGGCGGAGCTCGACCCGACCCTCGACTCCGAGCGGGTGCTGACGCTCGACAACGCGGTGTACCTGCTCATCGACGGGAACCTCGGCGCGCTGCCCATCGGCAAACAGCTGCGCGTCATCTACCACCCGCCGGGGAGCAAGCCGCTGGTGGGCCAGGCCCGGGGTCTCGCGGGACCATCGAGCGGGCGCGTCGAACTTTTCAAAGATGGCAAGCTGACGAACCCGATAAAGAAGAAGAAGTCAGACTACGAGAAGTTCTGAAGCAGCCATGAGCCAGCCCGACATCAAGCAACGCGACGCCGCCGAGCTCGCGGCCGGTTACTCCAGGACCTTCCGCGCCGTCGAGGTGAGCGCCATCATCGCCTTCTGGCTCCTCTCGGCGGCCATCCTGGTGAAGGCCTGGCCGCACGTCGGCGCCCACCCCTGGGTGGTGCTGACGGCGCTCTTCGCCGGCTTCCTCATGGCCGACTTCGTGTCGGGCTTCGTGCACTGGTTGGGTGACACCTGGGGCTCTCCCGACATGCCCATCCTGGGGAAGGCGCTCATCCGCCCCTTCCGGGAGCACCACGTCGACCAGAAGGCCATCACCCGCCACGACTACATCGAGACCAACGGCTCCAACTGCCTGGTGGCGGTGCCGGTGGCGGCCGCGGCGCTGCTCATTCCCCTCACCATCGAGGGCTGGGAGGCGCCGGCGCTGTTCGCCCTGCTCTCCATCGGGTCGATGATCTTCTTCGTGATGATGACCAACCAGATCCACAAGTGGTCTCACCTCGACGAAGCGAAGACCCCGCCCACGCTCAAGCTGCTGCAGCGGCTGCACGTGATTCTTCCGCCGAAGCACCACTCGATTCACCACACCGCGCCCTTCGACACCTACTACTGCATCACCACCGGCTGGCTGAACTGGCCTCTGGCGAAGCTGGGCTTCTACCGGCGCATGGAGCGGCTCATCACCGCCGTCACGGGGCAGATCCCCCGCAAAGACGACATCGGCATCGACGCGGCGCTGAAGCCCTTCAAGTGACGCGCAGGTCGACCTGACGCGCGGAGGCGAGCGGTCTCCCGAGGAAGCGCTCGCCCACCTCGATGAAGCGCTGCGGGGTGTCGGTCACGAGGTAGTGCCGCTCCACGGCGCCGCGCTCCAACCGCGTGAGCTCGCGCGTCCGCAACACCTGCGCGACCCGGTCAGCGGTAGCGAGCGCCGAATCGACCAGGGTCACCGCCTCGCCCGCGACCTGCGCGAGGACCGGCGCCAGCAACGGGTAGTGGGTGCACCCCAACACCAGGGTGTCGACGCCGTCGAGGAAGCCCTCCGAGAGATAGCGCTCCGCGGCCAGCCGCGGCACCTCGCCCTCGACCCACCCCTCTTCAGCCAGGGGAACGAAGAGCGGGCAGGCGCGGGCGCGAACCTCCAGCGCCGGCGACTCGGCCCGCAGCGCCGCCTGGTACGCGCCAGAGGCCACGGTTCCCTGTGTCCCGATGACCGCCACGCGACCGCTGCGGGTGACCTGCGCCGCCGCCTGTGCCCCCGGCGCGATGACGCCGATGACCGGCACCGGGAGCGCCGCTTCGAGCGCGGGCAGCGCCACCGCCGACGCGGTGTTGCAGGCCACCACCAGCGCCTTCAACTCGTACTCCATCAACGCGTGGGCGCAGGCCAGGGCATAGCGCGTCACCACGTCGCCCGACTTCGTGCCGTAGGGCACGCGCGCGAGGTCGCCCAGGTACACCGTCGATTCCATGGGGAGCCGCTCCATCAACGCCTTGAGAACGGTGAGGCCTCCGACCCCCGAGTCGAAGACGCCGATCGCCGCGTGTCTGCTCTGCCGCATGAATGTGTCCGTAGCACACCGCGCGCCAGCCTCCTGCTAAGTCACCGGCCATGCGAATCCTCGCCGTGGTCGCCCCCGCGCTGTTGCTCTTCGCCTGCACGCCGATGCGGGTCATCGATGGCTCCTCTCGCCGGTTCCTCACCCCGGCGGGCACCACCATCTCCTTCAACAAGTCGGCGCTCGACGTCACCGCCGCGGTGGAGGTGTACTTTCAGGAGCGCGGCTTCGAGGCCGTCCAGCGCGCGACCGTGAACGACAACAACCGCGTCACCTTCTTCAAGGGGCCGCGGCGCACCCGCAGCGGCGGCTCGAGCTTCGTGGCCGACGGCATCGGCTCGTGGTTCGCCGTGCGCTTCCTCACCGACGGCCCGAACAAGACGACGCTGCAGCTCTACGGGAAGCCCACCGTCAACGGCCAGGAGGCCTGCGACAGCGGAGACCGCGACCTGCGTGACACCGGCTACACCTGCGCCCGCTTCGAGCAGCGCGCCGACTGGCCGGGCCACCAGCTGGTCGAGGGCCGCGAAGAGACGCAGGTCATCAGCACCATCATCGCCCGCCTGGGCGAGCGCTGGCCGGTGGAATGAAGCGCGTCAGTACGGCGCCATCCACATGAAGGGGCTGTTGCTGTCGAGCCGGGGGAAGACGCCGGCGTTGGCGCGCCCCAGGAACTCCACGTTCGACTCGTAGTTGGTCCCCACCGAGTCCTGCGCCTGGATGAAGACGTTGTAGTTGTCCGGCGGCAGGTAGGGGAACTCCGCGCCATCGAAGCCCTGGTAGCTGCACGGGAGGGGGTAGCCCTCCGGCTGGCCCGACGCGTTGGTGTACAGCCACCGGCCCGCGCTGTCCTGCAGGTTGACCCACACCTGCGCGATGGAGGCGCTGGAGCAGTTGTACTCCTGACCGTTGACGTAGAAGCCCCAGCGCACCGCCAGGGAGCCCACCACCCACTGCAGCGTCACGTCGTTGGCCACGTCGCCGTTGACGGTGATGGACCCAGAGCGCCGCAACAGCTCGAAGCCGCCCGACGTCTGGGCGCTCACCGTGTACTG
>CALNBU010000420.1 GCA_937875615.1 uncultured Archangium sp. | reverse complement strand
CCGCCGCCTGCTTCGCCGTCAGCGCGGCGTCCTACCTGCCCTTCATCCTCGTGGCCTGGCTGGTGCTCCCGCGCTTCGTCCCGGCGCCGTCGCCGGCGCCACGGCCACCCCTGCTCCGCGGCGTGCGCGAGGTGCTGACGCAGCCGAGGCTCCGTGGCGCGGTGGCGACGGCGCTCACCACCGGCCTGTTCTGCTCGCCGCTCATCACCTTCGTGCCGGTGCTGGTGCGCGACGGCTTCGGCGCCGGCCCCGACGCCTTCAGCGCCGCGCTGGCGGGCTTTGCCGCCGGCGGCCTGCTGGGCGGTGGGCTGCTGCTGGCGCTGGAGGGCCGCTTCGACCGGCGGGCGGTCAGCTCCTACGCCGGGGTCGCCTACGGCGCGCTGGTGCTGCTGGCGGGCCTCACGCCCTGGCTGTGGAGCGTCCCCGCGCTGCTCGGTCTGGGCGGCCTCGCCATGAGCCTCTCCAACACCCAGGCCAACTCGCTGCTGCAGGTGGAGGCCGGGGAGCGCCGCGGCCAGGCCGCCAGCCTCTTCATGCTGGCCATGCGCGGCGGGTTGGCGGTGGGGGCGTTGCTCACCGGGACCCTGGCCTCGCTCCTCGACATCCACTGGGCGCTGGCCCTCAACGGCGCGGTGGCGCTGCTGGCGCACCTGTTCATCGGCCGGCGCTGGCTCACCGCGTGAGGCCCAGCTCCTTCGCGGAGATCTCCCGCATCTCCACCTTGCGCACCTTCCCGCTCACCGTCATCGGGAAGCTGGAGACGAAGCGCCAGTACTTCGGCACCTTGTAGTGCGCGATGCGCGCGCGGCAGAAGGCCGTCAGCGCCTCGGCGGTCACCGCGTGGCCCTGGCGCAGCTTCACCCAGGCCATCACCTCTTCGCCGTACTTCTCGCTGGGGACCCCTATGATCTGCGCGTCCTCCACCGACTCGTGGGTGTAGAGGAACTCCTCGATCTCCCGGGGAGAGATGTTCTCGCCCCCGCGGATGACGAGATCCTTGATGCGGCCGGTGATGGCCACGTAGCCGTCCTCGTCCATGGTGCCCAGATCGCCGGTGTGCATCCATCCGGCGGCGTCGACCGCGGCGGCGGTGGCGCGTGGATCATCCCAGTAGCCCAGCATCACCGAGTAGCCGCGGGTGCAGACCTCGCCCGCCTCGCCCCGGGGAACCACCGCGCCCGACTCGGGGTCGACGATCTTCACCTCGAGGTGGTCCTGCACCGTGCCCACGGTCCCCACCTGCTTCTCCAGCGGCGTGCCCACGCGCGTCTGGGTGCTGACCGGAGAGGTCTCGGTCATGCCGTAGCAGACCTGCACGTCGCGCATGTGCAGGCGCGACTGCACCTGCCGCATCACCTCGATGGGACAGGTGGCGCCGGCCATCACCCCGGTGCGCAGGCTGCCCAGCTCGAAGCGCCCGAAGTCGGGCAGCGCCAGCTCGGAGATGAACATGGTGGGCACCCCGTACAGCGAGGTGCAGCGCTCCTGCTCCACCGCCTGCAGCGTCGAGGTGGCGTCGAAGCTGCCCGACGGCAGCACCATGCAGGCGCCATGCGACGAGCAGGCCAGGTTGCCGATGACCATGCCGAAGCAGTGGAAGAGCGGCACGGGAATGCAGACGCGATCCTGCTCGGTGTAGGCGAGGCGGCGGCCGATGAAGTAGCCGTTGTTGAGCAGGTTGTGGTGCGAGAGCGTCACGCCCTTCGGCGAGCCCGTGGTGCCGCTGGTGTACTGGAGGTTCACCGCGTCATCGAAGTTCACCCGGGCCTCTTCGGCGCGGAGATCTCCGTCGGTCACCCGTTCGCCCGCCGCGAGGAAGTCGCGCCAGTCGGTGTCGAAGAAGACCACCCGCTGCAACGCCGGCAGCTCGCCCTGAATCTCCCGCACCACCGCGGTGGCGTCGGTGCCCTTGAGCTCGTTGGTGGCGACGAGCGCCACCGCCCCCGACTGCCGCAGCACGTAGCGCAGCTCGCTGCTGCGGTAGGCCGGGTTGATGTTGACGAGGATCACCCCCAGGCGCATGGCCGCGTACTGCACCAGCACCCACTCCGCCCGGTTGGGCGACC
>CALNBU010000419.1 GCA_937875615.1 uncultured Archangium sp. | reverse complement strand
GCCGCAGCAATCGACGCGCCGCGGCGGGGTCATCTTCCGTCGCCGCGGCGATGGCGTTGGTCAGGGTGAGGAGGTCTCCGGTGGTGACCCCGGCGCGCAACGCGGGGACCGCGCGCTTCACCAGGACGTCCAGGGCGTCGTGCACCAGGTCGGTGCAGCAGATGTCCTCCGGCGAGAGCCCATCGGGGCCGGCCAGCAGCGCGGCGGCGAGCCCCCGATGGGTCGCGGTGTAGCTGGTCAGCGCCTCGAGCCAGGTCGCGAGCTCCGCGGCGGGCGCCTTTCCGGGCTGCGCCGTCGCGCGCGCGCAGAGCGCCTCGACGCCCTCACGAAAGACGGCGTGCAACAAGGCGCCACGCGACGCGAAGTGGCGGTGCAGCGTCGCTGAGCCGACCTCCGCCGTGCGCGCAATCTCCTCGAGCGACACGTTGGCGCCGTCCCGCTTCACCAGCTTCGCCGCGGTCGCCACGATTCTCTGCCGGTTGCGGAGCCCATCGGCTCTCAGGAGCTTCATGACCTGCTGCGCCATACCACAAACGGGGTGGCGCCCCATATATGGGGTCTCTATAAACGGAGGACCACACCGTTTAACACAAGGAAGCACGACCTCATGAACAGCAACCCCGTCCTCGTCACCGCAGCCACCGGGCGCCAGGGTGGCGCCACCGCCCGCGCCCTGTTGGCCCAGGGCAGCACCGTCCGCGTGTTGGTCCGAAACCCCGAGACACCGAACGCGAAGGCGCTCGCGGCGGCGGGCGCCGAGGTCGTCGTCGGAGACCTCGATGACGCGCGTTCGTTGCGCGCGGCGTGTGTCGGCGCGCGCGCCGTCTTCTCGATGCAGCCGACCATCGTCACCGCGACCAGCATCGACAACAGCAAGGAGGTGGACCAGGGGAAGAACCTCGTCGAGGCCGCGCTCGCCGAGGGCGTCGGTTCGTTCGTGCACACCGCGACCTCGGGCGTCGGTGACCACCGCAACGTCGAGGGCTGGGCCGAAGGCCGCTGGAAGTCGCACGAGGCCTACTGGGAGAACAAGCTCGCCACCTGCGACCTCGTCCGGCGCGCGGGGTTCGCCAGCTGGACCCTCATTCTCCCCTCCACCTTCATGGACCACGCGATGCTCGACCCCGCGGGCTTCGCCGATGGCGTCCGCCTGGTCACCGCGATTGGGCGCGAGACGCTGCTGCCGTGGATAGCGCCCGAAGACGTCGGCCACGCGGCCGCCGCGGCGCTCAACGACCCGGCGAAGTTCCACGGCGTCACGCTGCAGCTCGCCGGAGACCTGCTGACGTTGCCGCAGGTCGTGGCGATTCTGTCCCGCCTCGACGGCAAGCCGTACACGGTGCAGTCAGGGACGGTCGAAGAGGCCGCCGCCGCGGGCCTGCACCCGGTGGTCGCCCAGGGGCTGACCTACATGAACTACGCGCCCATCCTGGCCCGCCCCGAGCTCGCGTACGCGTACGGCCTGACGCCCCTGCGCTTCGAGGCCTGGGCGCGGCGCCAACGCGAAGCGAAGGGCGCGCGCGCCTGAGGCACTCTTCTCGTTAAGTGTTAACTTTACAGGTATCGACGCCGGCAGTTAGAAGCGCCCGATGCCTCACTTCGAATTCAACGCGCTGACCCTGCTGCTGGTGCAGATAGCCGTGGTGCTCTTCGTCTCCCGCCTCCTGGGCGCCGGGGCGAGGCGCATCGGTCAGCCCATGGTCATCGCCGAGGTGGTGGCGGGCATCGTCCTGGGCCCCTCGCTGCTGGGCTGGGTGTGGCCGGAGGGCATGGCCATGCTCTTCCCCGACGACTCGCTGCCCGTCCTGAAGATGCTGGCCCAGGTCGGCCTGGTGCTGTTCATGTTCCTCGTCGGCCTGGAGCTCGACCCCAGGCTGCTCAAGGGCCGCGCGCACGCCTCGGTGGTCATCAGCCACACCAGCATCGTCGTGCCGTTCGTCCTCGGCGTGGGCACCGCGTGGGTGATGTACGACACCTACGCCACACAGGCCGTCTCGTTCCTCTCCTTCGCGCTGTTCCTCGGGGTATCGATGAGCGTCACCGCCTTCCCGGTGCTGGCGCGCATCCTCTCGGAGCGCCACCTGATGACCTCGCGGGTGGGCGCCATCACCATCGCCTGCGCCGCCGTCGACGACGTGACCGCGTGGTGCGTGCTGGCCTTCGTCGTGGCGGTGGCCCGCGCCACCGGGCTCGGCGCCGCGCTGTGGACCACCGCCTTCGCGTTGCTGTTCATCTTCTTCATGCTCTTCGCGTTGCGCCCCTTCCTGGCGCGCATCGGGCGCCGCGTCGCCGACCGCTCAGGCCTGACGCC
>CALNBU010000418.1 GCA_937875615.1 uncultured Archangium sp. | reverse complement strand
CTCACCGTGGCGCTCCGGCGCGCGAGAGATCAACGGCTGTTGTTGGAGGAGCTGGATCTGTCGGGCGACTCGCCGCACGCCACCAGCACCGCCGAGGTGCAGGGGTTCATCTCCGAGCTGACCAACCTCGAGGCGGCGCGCGAAGAGCCGTCGTCGTCGAAGGACAGCGGCTGGCGCCTGCGCGCGTTCGGCGATGGCGTGCGGGGGGAGCTGGGCGTCACCACGCTGGCGGACCTCGCGCGCCGGGCGCCGGGGTTGATCCGCTATCTCGCGCTGCCCACCGGGGTGAAGCTCTGGTGGGACGCCCGGGGCGTGCTGTCGATCGATCGCTCGCGGGTCGAACTCGAAGACGAAGAGGATGATGAGCTGCTCTCATGAGTGAGTTCTTCGGCGAGCTGTACCTGCGCTCCACGCGCCCGTTTCTGGTCGATCAGGTGACCGAGGCGGAGGCGCGGTTCCTCCGCCACAACCTGCCTGATGGCCGCTGGCTGGACCTGGGCTGCGGCCACGGGCGACACCTCGCGCACCTCGGTGGGCTCGGCGTGGACCGCGATCAGCTCTCGCTGCGCGAAGCGCGGTCGCACGGCGCGGCGACGCGCGCGGACTTCACCGCGCTCCCCTTCCGGGACGAGAGCTTCGAGGGCGGCTGGTGTTGGTACAACTCGCTGGGCACGCTCGAAGACGCGGTGGTGCCCCGGGTGCTGGCGGAGGTGCGGCGGGTGATGAAGCCCGGCGCGGTCTTCATCATTCAGGGCACCCACCCGGCGCGCGCCCGGGAGCAGCCGCACGCCGGCTTCGACGGGACGCTGAGCAACGGTGATCACCTGGTGGAGGCGGCCAGCTACGACACCGTGCGTCGTCGCGACGAGATCCGCCGGACGCTCAGGGGCGCCGAGGGCCGCACGTTGCAGGCTGATTTCTTCATTCGTTACTACGATCTCGACGAGTGGCGGAGTTTACTGGCAGATGCCAGTTTCGAGGTGCGTTGGTCAGTGGGCAGCGTAGACGGAGCACCGGTGGAGGAGAGCTCGACGGACCTCATCGTCGGAGCGCAGAAGACGCGATGATTACAGCCACCTTGCCCAAGCGGGTCAGCATCTACGAAGTGGGGCCGCGCGACGGCCTGCAGAACGAGCTGCGCACGCTGAGCACCGAAGACAAGCTGCGCATGGTGGAGGCGCTGATCGAGGCGGGGCTCAAGCGCATCGAGATCACCTCCTTCGTCTCGCCGCGGTGGATCCCCCAGCTGGCCGACGCCGATCGGCTCCTGAGCCTGGTGCGGCGGCGCGAGGGCGTGGTCTTCAGCGCGCTGGTGCCCAACCTGAAGGGGCTGGAGCGGGCGAAGGCGGCGCAGCTCGAAGAGGCGGCGGTGTTCCTCTCGGTGACCGAGAGCCACTCGCGGAAGAACATCAACAAGTCCGTCGACGAGGCGGTGCGCACCGCCTCCGAGGTGGCGCGCGAGGCCCGGGCCGCGGGGATGCGCGTGCGGTGCTACCTGTCGACGGTGTGGGGCTGTCCGTACGAGGGGCTGACGCCGGTCTCGAAGGTGGTCGAGGTGGGGAGGGGCCTGACGGAGGTCGGCTTCTACCAACTGAGCCTGGGGGACACCATCGGAGTGGGCACGCCCACCCAGACCGCGGAGATCGTCGGCGAGGTGTCGAAGCTGCTCCCGCTGG